>SKJD01000267.1 GCA_007116095.1 Candidatus Hydrogenedentota bacterium | reverse complement strand
TTGAATACGAGGGCACCTATATCTTGCCCGAGTCACAACTGGACCGCTTCATGCTGCGTGTGGAAATTGGTTATCCACCCGCGGAAGATGAGTTGCGCATTATGCGTCGTCATCATTCCCATAAGGCCGTGAGTAATCTGAAGCCGGTGCTCAGCACGGAGGAGATTCTGGAACTACAGGAACGTGTCAATCAGGTTACGGTTGATCAGAGTGTGGCAGAGTACATGTTGTCCATGGTGCAAGCTACACGAAGCCATCCCCAGGTGCAGTTGGGTGTGAGTCCGCGCGGTTCTTTGTCACTATACGAATGCTGTCAGGCGCGCGCCCTGGTTGAAGGACGGGATTACGTTAACCCCGATGATGTGAAAAAAATGGCGGTGCCGGTCCTGGCGCATCGCGTTCTCGTCAAATCCAAGGGCATGGATTTGGCCACGGCGGCCCGGGAGCGGGTCCGGGTTATTGAAGAAATCATAACTTCCATGAAGGTGCCGGTATAGGAAGACGCTATTCCGGTCTGTTCTGTACGTAAGTTGGTCGCAGGAGGCATGTAGCAAACAATGCAGGAAACCAAAACAGCATCCAGTGGCAAGGTGCGGTATACAGGCTGGGTCTTTTTGTGTTTTTCTTTTCCAATCCTGCTTGCCGCCTGGAACACCGGTTCGAATATTCTGTATATCATAACCGGCGCCTTAATCAGTTTTTTGTTCATTTCAGTGCTCTTCTCACGTATTACGCTGCGAAAACTGGCGGTGCGCCGGGTACATCCCCCCAATGTCTATCGTGGTGAAACCCTGAAGCTGGAAGCCTGTATTGAAAACAGTAAGCGTTGGCTCTCTTCGTACTCGGTTCGACTCGAATACAGCGATCAGCCCGGTCAGTCTGTAGGCTATGTGTTCCGGCTTCCCCCGGGCAAAGAAGCCATCATTCCCACCGAAAAGAAATTCGATAAACGGGGTGTTTATCCCTTACCTGCGGTCGAGTTGGTGTCCAGTTTCCCATTCGGCCTGACCGAGCGCCGGCAGCGCTTTGAGGGGGAGCATGAGGTCGTGGTGTATCCCCGGGTGCTTCCCTTACGCCCCCAATCCCTGGGGCCGGTTCCGGGAGGACGTACGACGACAAATATCCCCAGCGCGGATGGCGATGAGTTTTTTGATTTGCGGGAATATGTCCGTGGTGATGATCTGCGGATGATTGCCTGGCGCGTGAGCGCCCGGGTAGGGAGATGGATGGTGCGGCAGATGTCAAAGGACAACACCCGCAATATCGTTTTTATACTAGATACCCGCCATCCCGATATGATGTCTCACTTTGCACAGCTGGGCTCCTGGGAACAATTTGAGCAACACTTTGAAGAAGCAGTCGAACTGGTCGCCTCGTTGATGGTTTCGTTCATACGCCGGCAATACAATGTAGGCTTATTGACGCCAACCCATACGGTGGAACTGGGTGAAGGATATGGCCATCAGAAGCGGATACTGGAAGCGTTGGCCCGTGTGCAGCCCGTCCCGGAACAGGACCATCCCCAGTTTAACGGGATTATCAAAGACGCGCAGGGGGAAGATGCCGGTGTGATGTATGTTACCCCGGACGCCCACTATTGGGGACGTCGTGTGCCGATACATCAAATTGTTGCGTTGAGTCCGACGGAGATTCTCTATGCCTAGTCGCGCATTAACTGTGGGGTTGCGTCTTTCAACCTTGATAATGGTGGCTGCCGGTTTCTTTTCGCTGGCATCCGTCACCGCCTATGGCGTACCCTTTGCCCTGTTGCCTTTCTTCCTTTTCTTGCTGATGCCCATCGGCGAGCGCCTTGACGCCAAATATCCCGAATATCGCGCGATCACCCGCGCCCTGACCATCGCTTATGGCTGTTTCATCCCCATGACGGCCATTTTGCTGGGGCTTATGGACGCGGTGATCATGCTGGTGATTTATGTCATTGCCTACACGCTAGCGCATCTGAAGCAGGAGCGTAATTATTACCATCTCTTTTTGATGTCCTGTTTCTTGTTGCTGGCGGCGAGTGTTCAATCGCCCGAGCCGATCATCGGGCTGGTGATGATACTCTTGCTCATCAGCGCGATATGGGCGTTTACCACGCTGCGTATTTATCAGGAGGTGCTGGACAGTCAGGGCCATGTGGCCGACCAAATCCGGACGCCAGGCCCGTTAAGTGGAAAAAATATCTACCGCCCGGCTTTTTTTGAGGCCGGATTCCTCGCCTCCATGGTGGTCATTACCCTGGCTTCGTTCGGGATTACGATATTGGTGTTTTTGGTGACGCCGCGTATTGAGGCCGGGATGCTGGGGCGCTCGGACGCCTATTATTCGCAAACCGGGTTGAGTCAGAGCATTGACTTTTCCGGCGGTACCTTTGTGCAGGAAGATCCGACGCCCGTGATGCTGGTTGAATTCCCGGATGAAGCCAATGGCGAATACCACAAGGCGCCGTTGATGTATTGGCGCAATGTCAGCATGCCCAAATACACCGGCACCCAATGGGTGCGCCGGGCGTTGATGTACCACTACGAGCCCCTGGTGTCAGACGGTTCCATCGACACCCGAAGAAATTTTATTACCCGCGCCCCCCGCGAGGGCGTTCGCCGGGTTCGGCAGAATATCTATTTAAGTGAAATACCGACCAGTGGCTTGCCTGCATTGCACCTGGTGCAATCGCTGGAAATCGAGGGGAGCAGCGGCGTAGACCTGGAATGGGATCGCAATCGCGATCTTAGTATTGACGTTACTCTCCGGGGAATGCGTCGGGTTTCCTACGAGGCCTATTCCGAAGTACGTGATATACCCATGGAGGCGCTTCAGAACGCCGATGTAAACTACCTGGAGCATATGTATCCCCAGGATTATTTCATGCTCACAGAGCATGACCTGTCTGATGAATCATTGGAAATAGCGGAATCATTAATGGCGGATCAGCCGACCGTTTTCGACAAGGCCATGGTCGTACAGCGGTGGTTGAGTAGCGCCGAGTTTCTCTATACCCTGGATGTGCCGCAATTACCCGAAAGCAATGCTGTGGATGCATTCCTTAATCAATTTCGTCGGGGGCATTGCGAATTGTTCGCCAGCGCCATGGCCCTTATGTTGCGGAGTGAAGGCATTCCGACACGGGTAGTGAGTGGCTATCGAGGTGGCGAGTGGGATGATTCGGATCAAACCTATATCGTGCGGGCCAACATGGCGCATCTGTGGGTGGAGGTGCTTTTTCCTGAATTTGGATGGGTGATTTTTGATCCTTCGCCGCGAAGTAGCGATATGTATCTCTCCGGGCTGGGACGTTTGCATCATTTTTTCATGCAGAGCAAGCTGAAAGCGCAGATGTTCTGGTACCGGGAAATTGAAGGGTACGATAGGGGCTTGCAGCTATCCACCTTGCAGGATTTGACCTTGGGTATCTTCCGGCGCATTGCCGGCACAGAAGACCCCCAGGCGCGTTCTACCGATGCCGCCACAGCCTATGAACGTGACCGGGCGATGCGACCCATTGCCATGATCGTGGCGACGGCTATTGTATTGTTCCTGTTGTTGCGAATGAACCGATTCCGAAGCGCTGGCGGACAATGGCCCCTGAATCGGGATCAACAGCGCGCCGTGCAGCTATACCATACACTCTGTCGTCGCCTGGGGCGCATGGGGATTGCATGCGATGGTAAAACTGCCGGAGAAATCGAAGCCGCTGCGGAAAGCCTGAATGGACGCCTGGACACCGGGCCGGTGCACGAAGTGATCCACCTGTACAACGATGTGCGCTTTGGGCTGCGTGAAATTGACATGGGGCGTTACAACGACCTGAAAAAACAGATAACGAAACTGCGTTTACGGCCTGAAAACTGAGGACGTTCAGCGTTTGAGAGGGGACAAGCGCCTTACGCCGCTCCGCGGCCTGCGATTACAGCACGGAACGTACGCAGTAAAATCAAGAAGTCCTGTTGAATGGACCAGTTGTCAATATACTTCAGGTCCAGCGCCACCCACTCATCGAAATTCTTCACATCGCTACGACCACTGACTTGCCACAGCCCGGTCATGCCGGGCTTCACACTCAAGCGGCGCCTTTGGTCCCAGGTATATTCCGCCACTTCCGCCGGAATCGGAGGACGGGGGCCCACCAGCGACATTTCACCCAACCAGACATTGAAAAGCTGGGGAAACTCGTCGATGCTGTATTTTCGGATGAAACGGCCAATCCTTGTGATGCGGGGATCATTGCGCATTTTGAATACCGGGCCATCGGCTTCGTTCTGGGCCGCCAGTTTTTCACGCAGTTCTTCGGCATTGACAACCATGGAACGGAACTTGATCATGTTGAAGCGCCGCTGATTTTGCCCGACCCGTTCCTGGTAAAACAGCAAAGGTCCTTTGGAATCGAGCCGGATAAATATGGCGACTATCAAAAACATGGGGGAGAGCACGACAATCAGGACAGACGCCACCAAAAAATCGAATAGCCGCTTGAAGGCCAATTTGGTATAGGCTTCCGGGATGGTGGACAGGGAAAGCAGCGGCACATCTTCAATAAAAATCTGCTGGTTGGTCGCAATATTGGTGGGGAAGAGGTCGGCTATGAGATGTACCGGAACCTCGGCGGCTTCACAGTACCTGGCGACGCGCTGGATGTTCTCATAATGGGACCGGACCGGTAAACCGACAAATACCGTCTGGACGGGTTCGTCCTGGAGAAGGGTTTGTATACTATCTACACCACCGAGATAGCGAGTTTCGGAGCTGCCAAATTCTTTCAAACGTTCTGCGTCGCTCTCGATGATGCCCAGCACATTGTAGCCCAGGCTGCTGTCATTGTTTAACACTTCCAGCAAATGGGCTGTGCGTGGATTGGCGCCGACAATGATGGCGTTGCGTGTGAAGTAGCCTACACGACGCATCTGGTGCAGTAAGTACCGGATACACATCCTGAAACTTAACAAGACCACAAAATTCAACAGGCAATAAGTCACCAGAAAGTTGTGTTCCAGGCCAGTACGTGTGAACAACGCCATAAAAACGACGCTGAAAATGGTTGCGTCGCCTATGGCCTTGGTGATCGCTGTGAGATAGGACATCAGGCCGTCGGCCCAGCGCAAACTCCACAAACGGCGCTCTATGGCTGCGCTGAACCAAACCAGTCCAAATATTAGAAGGTAAGGGATATTTGCCCAGAAGTGATGGAAATACGATGCATCAGCGGGCACGGTCCAATAAATCGCGATGATAAAACACAATGCAATAAAAGTGAAGTCCAGCAGCGCAAGGATACGCACCAGCAGTATTTTTTTTTGCCAAAGTCGTGCCACGATTTGATTACCCTGTGAATTCTGCACCCAGTTGCTTGGCTGCCTCTTTGTCGGAATTTGTTTTTTGCGTGGCGCGATGGCTGCGCCAACGGTGTGAGCCCGACAAAACAATGTGTCCTTGCATGACGTTAAGTAACTGGGGTAAATCTTCCAGCCCATTACGACGAATCCAGCGCCCGATTCGGGTCAAATTTTCTGCTGAGAGTTCCGCTTCCTCATAGCGATTAGTCGCATTGTTGGGCTGCTTGATGCCAGGAATGGGGACTTCGCTCAGCGCGACTTCCTCGCCGTGGAGCAGCATAACCGGTTCTTTCAATACCTGGAAGCGAATGAGTTGGAACATGGCTCCGTTTTGCTTCTCGCTCCAGCAACGGCAGAACACCGGACCGCCCGATTCCAGTTTGATGAGCAATGCGATGATAAAAAATAGCGGTGACAAGAATAATAGCAGGATGCACGCAGACAACTGATCGGCCATACGCCGCAATACATAGCGGGTTTGAAACTCTGGTTCATAGGTCAATGAAAGGAGGGGGATATCTTTCAAACTGTTCAGATTAGGCGTCAGTACGCCAAGTGGGAAAAAATCGGCGATGAAACGTACAGGGACCCCGATGCCTTCACACAAATTGGTGATACTCCGCACGACTTCGTATTGGGAGCGAACGGGTAGCGCTACGTAAATGCGATCAATAACCCGTTCCAGAAGCAATTGCTCGAGATCATCGACACGTCCCAGGTAGGAGAGGCCATGCCGCTCCAGAATTCGTCGGCGTTCGGGGTTGTCTTCCAGAAATCCTTCGATATGGTAGCCATATTGTTCGTTGGCATGAAAAATTTGCACAAGATGGGCTGCGCGCTCATTGGCGCCGATGATGATGATGCGTTGGGTGCTAAAACCCAGGCGGCGCAATTTGCTCAGGCTGAGTCCCAGGGTAAGCCGGAAACTCAGCAAGGTTACCAGGGCGAAAATGGTCAGGAGCAGAAAGAACAGCCGATCGAAATCAGGGGATAGAAACAGGGAAAGCAAGAAAGCAGTGAAGAAAAAGGTGGTTATATAGGCGCGCACCAGGGAGAAGAGCAAACTCACCAGAGATTCACTGCGGCGGGTGTGGAAGAGCTGTTGATCCGCTACCAATGCCCATACGACAACGTAAGCAGCGAGATACGGCCACATTTCCAGGAGGGTTTCGCGCGTACTGCTTCCAGTTGTGGATTGGCAGAGCACGGCAAGCAGATAACCGAGCGCAATACAGCCCATGTCCATGAGCGCCCGGATACATGCCAGAAAAAAGCCATGTTTTGCAGCAAAAGACATCATCGTTGTGCTAACCACCCTCTCAGCAACATGAAGTCCCCTTCATTATGTAAAGTGAAAAAGAATGCAATACCCATTCCCCAAATCCGTGTACATCCTCATCTGCGCGGCAGGTGAGGATGTGGATCGACATGCTGTCTCGCTTAATTCACTTTACCAACGTATTAGTAGTCAATGCATGGAATTCAAGTATTGTGCAAATCGCCCTAAATGCTGGGCAGAAGCAATATTTACTTGGGGTTATTCGTGGCGCATTACAGCATGGAAACATGTTCCCAACATATACGTGGATATGGTAGCAAAAATTCCCTCTTGCAATCATTATAGCACACGTATGGCCATATAGGGGTGAAGATTAGTTCCCCTCAATTCCCTTTATACCCAAAAAATGATAATAATTACAATTGGGCGTCTTGCTTAAAGCCGAGGATGGCGCTGCGGTCGGCTGCTATGGGGAGTATGGAGCAGTCCCTAAAGCCGGTTTCGCATAGGGTTTCGGTAATTTCTGTTTCACCGTAACAACGGCCCAGGGTGGAATGCATCAGGAGACACGAATAAGCGGCTACCGACAAGGGACCGTCTTTGTCAGTATTGAGATGGGCGTCAAAAACGAGAATACAGCCCTGGGGAGGTAAGGCCGAGTAAGCGTTCTGAGCCAGTTTGTGCAGGTTATCCAAGGCCCAGTCGTGAAAGACGTTGGCAAAGAGGTGGACATCATAACCCTCGGGCAGTGCCTGAAACATGTCCCCCATTTGAACAGACACCCGTCCGGCGAAGCCCTTGTCCTTGATGGATTGCTGTGCTACGGCATCCACGGGTGGTATTTCCAGGATAGTCGCCTGCATGTGGGGGTGCCGATCAACCATCTTACAGGCGTAGATTCCAGAGCCCCCGGCGATGTCCAGGAGCCTGCTGTGAGACGACATGGGCAACGCTTCCGCCAGCGCTTCTGCCAAGATTTTGCCCCGACTGTCCATGGCGTCCGTAAAGGCCTGGGCAAAATCCGGGGCCTGCATGGCGCTCAACCAGTCAGCGCCGTCCTTTTTACTGCTCCAACCGGCGGGCTTGCCGCTTTTCAATACCTCGAAAAATTCCAGGCATTGTGGTCGGTTCTGAATTGAGCGGTAATAAGGAACCAGACTATCCGGGCTGTTGGCGTTGAGGTAACGTTGCGCGGCTGGCGTAGGGCGGTAGCGTCCGTTTTCCCGCTCGAGGATGTTCATAGCACGAAGGAGTGTCAACATCACAGCGGTGGGGCGGGGATACGTCGCGCAGTTCTGGCATATGCCTTCGAAGTTCAGCGCCTCTCTGGATAAAAGCGTCACCAGGTCGAGATGGGTAACGGCGCAGACCAGCAAGTCGGGCGCGTAGATGGCGTCCCGGTACTGTAGTAAGGATTCAAAGCCGGTTTGCGACACAGAATTGGATTCCCCATGAGTTCAGCGAGCAAAACGGGTACTTTTAAGCCTGCACGGTGATAAATTCGTGGCTGATGGATTCGCCATCGACATGATAGACACGATAGCCTTTTTCCGGGGTGCCGTCCATATTGTCGCGGGTTGTCGCGCAGCAGGCCGTAGTCATAAAAAGAACACCGTCCCGTTCCTCAATCTGGTTCCCATGGAAATGGCCCGAGCTTACCAGGCGCAAATTGTGTCCCTCGAAGAGCGCAAGAATATCCTCGGCATTTACCAAGCGATAGCGGGCGGTGTTCGGGTTCAGCGGATGGTGTGTCAGCAGGGCAATGGGACGCTCCGGGTTGATCCGCTCCAATTCATGCGCCAACCAGTCCAGACGATACTGTGGAACCATGACATCCTGATATTCCTGTTCATCGCAGGAATTGAATCCGATAAAAACCCAATCGCCTCGACGTTCACGCCACTCCGCTTCTTCAAAATATTGCAGGTAGTTGTTGAGTGAGGTGGCGGGATTGCTGCCATAATCATGGTTTCCGGGAACCGCCCAACAAGGCACTTCCAGACGTTCGAAGGCCTGCTGCGCCAGACGGAACGCGGATACTTCGGCGTCGTTTGCGATGTCGCCCAACGCCACGACAAAGGCGAGGTCTTCGATTTCGTTGATGTCGTTAACCGCACGGTTGACGATTGCTACACTGCGGGCATTGGTCAAGTGGGTGTCGTTGATGGTGACAAAGCTGTATTTTTTGCTCTGACCAATACGCGGCACGGAGATATCCGGCTTGAGTCTGGAAATGTCCACTTTGTCCAGTCCGGTCCGTGCACAGGAGTTCAAGCCAATCAGCCCAATAAAACCAAAGAATTGCCGTCTTGTGAAAGCCATGATACCTCTGTTCCTACGTTGCAATAGTTTTATTTCAGGAATGAATTACGAAAGTACTGATTACAGTGTACCTGATAAAGAGTAAAAAATCGAAACCAGGTATACACAGTAATTTTGTTGCGTTCGCGGGGGATGCAGGCGCATTGCCTTATAAACTGGCCACATGGAATGCTGTAGCCGCTTTGGTCATGGCGGTGCGGGAACCTCTGGCTTAAGGTCACTTTCCATTCGTACGGAAAGTGATCACCTGCACCTGTTTGCTGTAGGCGCTGTCGGGGTGGAAGAGCAGGATGTCTTCCCCGCCGTTTCCGGTAATGTCATGCAGGCGGACCTCGCCCATGGTCGTCGGCAGTGTAGCCGTAGCATCGGGACGGCTGCCAATCAGTTCACCGTCCCGACCGAAGTGAATGGCCAGGCTGTCGGCGGATTCGGCATAGGCGACATCCATGGAGCCATTGCCGCTGAAATCGCCCATGGTGTAGGCGGGGCGTCCCCGTCCTTCGGGCGCGTCCATACTGAGGGAGCTATCGGAAGAGGGGCGATCCTCGAAACGGCCATCCAGAAGTCGATAGGCCTCAATATTTACGCTCACCCGCTTGCGGAAAAAGTAGTTCATCAGGTTCCGGGGGCCGAAAGGTACACTTACCACCAGGGCGTCCAGGGTCCCGGAAGCGTCCAGATCATAGAAAAACGGCGCCGCAACGGAGCCCCTGTTTTCAATCGTGGTGGAGGGGGTGGTGGGATAGACAAAGGGCGATTCAGCCAGGTAAACCCGTGTAGTGGAGTCCATACTGACCGTGCCTTCCATCTCGGTCACGATGAGATCGGGCAGGCCATTGCCATTCAGGTCGCGTAAGGCCGTATGGCTGCGGTATTGCTCCCGATTCAGGCCGGGGATGCTGATGCGGTGGCGTTGGGACCAATCCGGGCCATAGGCAAACTCGATTTCCTCCGGATACATAAAGGCGATGGCGGGGTTGGGTGTCGCGTCTATATCGAAGAGGATATATTCCGGGTGATGATAGGAAATGCTCATGCTGCCGGATTGCCGGACTTGGGTCACTACATCACAATCGATAAAAGCAACTTGCTCTTCACCCCAGTGAAGGGAATAGCCATCGCTTTGGGGCAACAACCATTCCTTCGAGCCATCTCCCGTCCAGTCACGGACAATGCCGTTCAGAAAGAGCGGTTCCCGGGCGTTGTCTGGAAGAATGCTGGGGATGGACAGATGCTCGCCAGCCTCCAAAGCGCCTTCGTCATAGTGGTAGACTTGAAAGCCCTGGCTATCGCCTGCCAGAACAGCCGGCAAGGCGTCACCGTGGCTTTCCGATACGAATAGAACGCTGATTTCAGGGGGGAGATGTAGGCTTATATCGGGTTTATCGGGGAATTGCCCTGTGGCAGCGCCGAGAAAGACATGGAGTGTCTTCCGCATCGGCTTTGCATCCGGGTCGCAAGTCAGTAACAGGAGGTCCTGATGTCCATCGCTGTTCAGGTCCGCCACGGTGATGTCCCAGATATCGTCGCGGACTTCAAGCGATTGCACGTGCAATTCGGGAGAGGCGCTTAAAACACAAATCAGGGTTGGTACTAAAATACTGCTTATCATGCTGGCCTGGCCTGTGCGGGTTGTGGGAGAACGGCGCAGGAGTTTTGTCG
>SKJD01000326.1 GCA_007116095.1 Candidatus Hydrogenedentota bacterium | reverse complement strand
GGTCACGGCATGTAGCGCGGCTCGTCCGAAGGCCGCCACCCCGGGTACAGGCGTCCCACCATTGCAGGGTAGGTTTCTGCCCGCGCCAGGTTGGCGTAGCTTTGCAAACACATGTTGCTACAACGGAACTTGAAATTCATAGGGTATTTATTTTATAAAGTAGCTAACAAGGTATAGATATATTTGCAAGTAAGTGCCTTAAAGAGCCTAGCTGGCAGTTCTGTCCATTGCCGAATGAGTTAAGGGTTTTATTGGCGTGTTCGCGGGCAGGAGTTGATCCGCCCGGACAGACATTCATTGCTGTACTTCAACAACCAGTTAATTTGGGGAGGGAAGGAAATGAAAAAGTGCGTTGTGTTGCTTGCGATCCTGTTGGCTTTGACTTGTGGGAGCGCCGGGGCGACTGTATGGTATGTGGATGGCGATCGCCCCAATGATGATGGAGATGGGCTTACCTGGGCAACAGCGAAACAGCAAATTACCTCAGCGTTGGATGCGGCGTCGGCTGGAGACGAAATCTGGGTGCGGGAAGGCCTTTACCCCGAAGACGTGGTAATGAAAACGGGTGTCGCGCTCTATGGGGGATTTAACGGTGATGAGACTGCCCTGGACGAACGAGATTTTCTTCTCAGCAAGACGGTCATTACCCGTACAAGCAGTGATAAGCACCTGGTAGAGATGACTTATGTTCAGAACAGCCGGCTGGATGGTTTTTATTTGCGCGGCAATTTTGCAGGAGCCAGCATTGACGAGGGCGGGGCGATGTATGTGCACAACGCCAACCAGAGCAATACGGTCGCCAACTGCTTTTTCCTGGGAAATCAAGGCGCTACTTCCGGAGGAGCGGTGCATGTTACAGGCAATGGGCCGCGATTTGTCAATTCTGTTTTTGCTAATAACGACGCCTCGAATTGGGGCGGTGCGCTGGCCGTAAACGGTGGAAGCGTTGAAATTGATGCATGCATTTTTGTCCAAAATTCAGTAAACACATATGGTGGCGCAGTCTCTATACGTGAAAGTACTGCGACCATCAGCAACTCCTTATTTGTAGGCAATAATGGCACTGCCGGTGGGGCCATTGCGAACCTGGTGGGCGCTACGGTCAAGGTGTATAACAATACCTTCGTAGAGAACAACGCTTCCTTGAGTAATAGGGGTGGCGCCATTTTAAGCCGGGACTCGTTTGTTGAAGTGGTGAATAACATTTTCGTTGATAACGAGGGCGGCGCCGTTTCTGAATGGGATTCCAATTCCAGCACCTCGTTACAATCGAATCTGTTTTTTAGCAATGGTACATACAGTTATGCGCGAAAAGGTGAAAGTAATTTAATATCAGATGTTTCGACCATCAATGCTTTTCCGGAGCACGCCAACAATTTGTCGGGCAATCCATCGTTTGTGATGGACTCGTCACTGGGGGTAAGCGGGGAATTGACGGCGCCTCCCACCACCGTGTCTACGGGAGTGGCAAACCGGGATGCCTATGTGGTGCTTACGGATGACAATGCCGCTTTTACCCCCAATGCCTTGGCAGGTGGGGTGTTATTAACGGAAGATCATAATACATGGCCGGCGTTTTATATTTTGTCCAACACCGAAACCACGATTCATGTTATGGGCACATTTGCCAATACCTTGGGGGTAGGGGATACCTACCGCATTGGGAATTATCGGCTCATGCCCGATTCCCCGGCCATCGATCAGGGCAGTTCAACCGATGCGCCGATCCATGATTTGGTGGGCAATCCGCGACCTATCGATATCCCTGGAATTGAGCCACTCGAATTGTACGCAGCATACGACATCGGCGCCTATGAGATGCCCTTGCCGCCGGAAGTGCTTTCCGTAACGCCCAGTCCGGCCAGCCTCACGAATTTGCCCACATACACGTTCAACGTGGTTTTTTCGGAGGCGGTACAGGGGGTAAGTACGGACAATTTTTCTCTCCACAGCGATGATATATTGAATTTCGAGGTCCTTTCTGTGCTTGGCTCCGATGCGGACTGGACCGTGACGGTGGATACCGGCGACGGGGACGGATTCTTGCGTCTGGATGTTGAGGATGATGGCGCGATCATCAATGAGCACGTAATGCCCTTGGGAGGCCCGGTAATCGGAAGCGGCAATTTCAGCGAAGGAACACTTCTGGAAGTCGATAAGACGGCCCCAACCACTACACTCAGCACCACGGCGAGTTCGCCGACCCGTGAAAGCATCACGGTGTCCCTGGATTTGAGCAAGTCGGGGACTACATTTTCCGCCAGTCATCTCGACACGGAGAATGCAAGCATTGCCGATTTCTCGGGGACGGATCCGAATATTACCTTCACTTTGGTCCCTGACAATACAGGTGAATTTGCAGTCAAGATAGAGGCTGAGGCTTTCCAGGATCAGGCAGGGAATGCCAACCTGGCTTCAAATGAAGTCCGGCTGTTTTACGATGATCAGGCGCCAGTACTCACATTGTTGGGGGATGATCCGCTTGTGCTGGAGGTGTACGACAGTTTCACGGACCCCGGCGCGACGGCGACGGACAACTACGACGGCGATCTGACGGAATCCATCGAAGTGACGGGCAGTGTAGACACCTCCACCGTGGGTAGCTACACCCTTACATATGCCGTCAGTGACAGCGCGGGGAACGCCGCGACGCCGGTCTCGCGCACGGTGGAAGTGGTGGACACAACACTGCCGGTGCTCACGTTGCTGGGCGACGATCCGCTGGTGCTGGAAGTTTTCGACAGCTTCACGGACCCCGGCGCGACGGCAGAGGACAACTACGACGGCGACCTGACAGGCTCCATCGAAGTGAGCGGCAG
>SKJD01000100.1 GCA_007116095.1 Candidatus Hydrogenedentota bacterium | reverse complement strand
GCGACAGCGTGAAGATCACGGCCGAACTGATTGCCCCTATCGCCATGACCGAGCAGCTGCGCTTCGCCATTCGCGAAGGTGGCCGTACCGTCGGCGCCGGGGTTGTAACCAAGATTCTCGACTAGGTATAATGGCTACACCTGCGTGGGTGTCCTTTGATGCCCATGCGTTGATATAAAACTCGGAGTCCTTCTGGCCGTTGGCTAACATGGATTTCGAGTAGAAATCATACCAAACCCTGTATCAAAAAATACGGTGGCCAAACATTAAAATCAGACCAACCTTGCAGGACTGTAGCACAATTGGCTAGTGCAGCGGCCTCCAAAGCCGAAGGTTGGGGGTTCGAGTCCCTCCAGTCCTGCCATTTTTTTATTACAATGCTTTACAATGGCTGGCCGGCGCCCCGACAGGCCGAAAGTGTATTGTAAGGCATTTATTCATTCGCCAGTTTTTATTACCACGTTCCATGAACGCGAAAGTAGATACTTTAAGGGAAAGCCATGGCAAAACAGGGCACAGTAACCGAACGTAAGCCGGGCATTTTTCAGCGCATGCAGAACTTCTATGATGAAGTTCGATTAGAGCTGGAAAAAGTTACCTGGCCGAGCCGAAATGACTTGATGGTTTCCACCAAGGTCACGATGTATCTACTTGGCATCATGGCAGTTGTGCTGTTCGCTTACGATCAGGTATTTCAAACGGCGATGCTCTTGTGGCTCAGCATCGCAGGCTAAGGGAGCAGCATCGTGTCCGATCATTGGGAAGCAGACGAGGATTGGCCGCAAAGCGACCAGGAATCGGAGGATATAAAAGGAAGCAGTGAAGCTGCGGCTGAGGAAGAGGAGTCAGCAGCAGATACTTTCTTGCAGCCTGTGCCGGACGATGACCTTGAAAGGCGCTGGTATGCGCTTCATGTGCACTCAGGCCAGGAAGCAACGGTTATTGACATGTTGCGTGCGAATGTCGAGCAGGAAGGACAGACGCAATACTTGACCAACCTCTTTGTGCCTGTTGAGCAAATCGCCGAAGTGCGTGCGGGTGAAAAGAAAATCTCCAAGCGCAAGTTTTTTCCCGGCTATATTCTGCTGCAACTGCCGAAGCACCCGGAAAATTATCCTGAGCTTTGGCAGTTAATTAAAGAGACCCCAGGCGTTTCCGGGTTCATCGGATCACGCAATGTGCCGATTCCCCTGGAAGATTCCGAAGTGGAAGCCATTATCGAAGTCATCTGTGGTGAACGGGAGCGTCCCAAGCCCAAGGTGGACTTCGAGGCAGGTGAACGCATACGCATCATCGATGGCCCCTTCGCCAACTTCCTGGGCCGTATTGAAGACATCAATGCCGAACGGGGCACCTTGAAGGTGATGGTAGAGATTTTCGAGCGGATGACCTCCGTCGAAGTGGAATTCTGGCAAGTGGAAAAAGTCTAACTACCGCATTCCTGTCCCGGCAGCCCGACTGGCTGCCATCGGCAATCCATAAAACAAACGACATACACATGCAAAGCATAGCATTCGGAGAATACCGACCATGGCTCCAAAATCAAAGGTAAAAGCAGAAATCAAGTTGCAGGTTCCGGCAGGTCAGGCCAACCCGGCTCCGCCGGTGGGTCCGGCATTGGGCCAGCACGGCGTCAATATCATGGATTTCTGTAACCAGTTTAATGAACGCACCAAGGATCAGCAGGGTCTGATTATTCCGGTGGTGATTTCGGTCATGGAAGACCGTAGCTTCAGCTTTATCACCAAAACCCCGCCTGCTCCGGTATTGCTCAAGCGCGCCGCCAAGCTGGCGAAGGCTTCAGGGCGTCCGAATCAGGACAAGGTGGGCTCGGTGACCGCGGCGCAGGTCGAGGAAATCGCCACCATGAAGATGAAAGACTTGAACGCCGCCAGCGTTGAATCCGCCATGAGCATGATTCGTGGCACCGCCCGTAGCATGGGCCTTCTGGTGGAAGGTTAAATCCGTATTTGCGTAAAACGATTGCTTGTTACGTGACGGCTGAACCGGGTTTGTCTGATTCCAGCGATAATCATATAATTTCGCGGCGCGTTTCTTTCCAGATTCGCGCCCGATTTTTTGGTGTGACAAAGTTGTCCTGTATTGTCCGGTCCTATCCCGTTCTGTACCGCCGTAAGGAGTGGGACACACCACGAACCTTGCACGCTTCCTCTTTTTCTTGTAATGATACCTTTGTGGGTATCCTTTCAAATGAAGCTGGGTCTTGTACATTGAGCGGCAATGCTCTTGTGCAAAACACCCGACAACTGTGGGAGGGCTTACGCCCGCTAAACCACGGGAGAATTAAACCATGGCCAAAGTATCCAAACGAGTGCAGTCCACACACGAGAAGGTGGAGCATAACCGCGTGTATACGCTGAGTGAAAGCTGCGCCCTCGCCAAGGAATGCGCGACCGCCAAGTTCGACGAAACCATCGAATTGGCCTTTCATCTGGGCGTAGATCCACGTCACGCCGATCAGATGGTGCGTGGCGCCGTGACCCTGCCGAATGGCACCGGTAAAACACGCCGGGTAATTGTTTTTTGTAAACAGGAAGACCAGATTAAAGCCGCGCTGGACGCAGGCGCCGATGCCGCAGGCGCCGAAGAGCTTGTACAGAGGGTCCAGGATGGCTGGTCGGACTTCGACGCCACCGTGGCCTCGCCGGACATGATGGGCAACGTCGGTAAGCTGGGTCGCGTGCTTGGTCCGCGGGGTTTGATGCCCAGCCCGAAGGCCGGTACGGTAACGCCGAATGTGGCGGAAGCCGTGGAAGAAATCAAGAAGGGTAAGATCGAGTTCCGCGTGGACAAGTTCGCCAACATCCATGTGCCGCTGGGCAAGGCTTCCTTTTCGGCGGAACAGATTGAAGAGAACGCCAAGGCGATCATCAACGCCATCCTGAAGGCCAAACCTTCCGCCTGTAAAGGCGCCTATCTCAAGGCCTGCACCATGAGCAGCACGATGGGCCCTGGCCTGCGTATGGACCCCGCCTCCCTGGCGGCGCAGGTTGCATCCTAAACCCTGCCAGTTTCGGCCCCAAGTTGAACTTGGGGCCTTTCTTAATTATAGAGGAGACAGCTTTCCCCCATGAGTGCAGAACAAACGATTTTGTTTACATCGGAATCCGTTACCGAGGGACACCCCGACAAGTTGGCGGACAATATTTCAGACGCCATTCTGGACGCCATGCTTGAGCAGGATCCCGGCAGCCGGGTCGCCTGTGAGACCATGGTCACCACCGGGTTTGCCGTGATTGGTGGGGAGATTACCACCAAGGCGAACGTGGATGTCCAGCAGATCGCCCGCGACACCATCCTGGACATCGGGTATACCGGTGGACAGTCCGGCTTTGATGGCAAGTCCTGTGGTATTCTGTTGGCGCTGGACAAGCAGTCGCCCGATATCGCCCAAGGGGTGAATGAATACGAAAATCACGAGCAAGGCGCCGGTGATCAGGGCATGATGTTTGGCTATGCCTGCAACGAGACCCCCGAATTGATGCCCCTGCCGATTATGCTCGCCCACCAAATCGGTCTGAAACTTTCCGGAGCGCGCCGCTCGGGAGCCATTCCGTGGCTGCTGCCGGACGGCAAGTCCCAGGTCACAGTCGAGTATCAAGGCGGCAAGCCCCAGCGCATCAATACGGTCGTGGTGTCCAATCAGCACTGTGAAGAAGTCGGTAACGATGAAATTCGCAATACGATCATCGAAGATGTCATCAAGCCTGTACTGCCCCAGGAGTATGTTAAGGGCGACATCATCTACCACATCAACCCGACCGGGCGTTTCGTAACCGGTGGTCCAGTGGGTGACTGTGGACTGACCGGGCGAAAAATCATTGTAGACACCTATGGCGGCATGGGGCGCCACGGTGGCGGCGCTTTCAGCGGCAAAGACTGCACCAAAGTGGACCGTAGCGCCGCATACATGACCCGCTACATGGCCAAGAATGTCGTTGCGGCGGGGCTGGCCGAGAAGTGCGAAGTTCAGTTGGCCTACGCCATTGGCGTAGCCCAACCGGTATCGATAAATGCCACCACCTTCGGCACCGGCAAGCTGGAAGACGTCCAATTGGCCGCCATTTTGCGCGACACCTTCGATTGCCGGCCGTCTGCCATTATGGAGCATTTGGACTTGTGCCGACCTCAGTTCCGCAAGACCGCGGCCTATGGCCATTTCGGTCGGGAAAATCAGGGATTCCGCTGGGAAGAGACGGATTGCGTCGATGCGCTGATAAAGGCCGCTGGCCTTTAATACACGACCGGAGGAGCTTTCCGTTGCGAACCTCCAATTACATGAAATAAATCAACGCAGTCAGATGCGCCAACATCGGGGCATCTGGCTGCGTTGTTGTTTATATCATGTGGACCGTGTTCTCCGTTACATGCCCTATTGCAGGCCCTGTTCATGCAACCATAAACTCAGCCAGGAGCAGCTATTCATGAAAGTACACGATTTTGCCTATCAAGTTGCGATGCGCACGATTGCGCTGATGGAGGAAAAGCAGCACTACAAAGTTGCCGATGAAAACCGCCGTGAGATAACCGAGCAGATTCTGGAGGAAGTAGATCAGTTGTTGGCGGAAGCGCAGAAGTCCGGGAAAAAATAATAGCGATGGCATGTCATGTGCATGGTTGGGATTCAAACTATGTTATACTGACTGCATGGGCCGTGGGGGGCACAACATCCCGGATAATGTCCAATTGAGGCAAATTTCTTGTTGACCTGTTGCCTACCTCGTGGTATTATGATTAGCAGATAACTGTATGCGTTTTACACGGAGAGAAGATCATGAAAACAACCCAAAACAAGGGGTTTACCTTAATTGAGCTATTGACCGTCATTGCCATCATCGGCATTTTGGCGTCGATTGTTTCCGTTGCGCTTCCTCGAGCCTTGGAGCGGGCCAAGATCAGCCGGGTGGAAGGCTCCATGAGCGTCATTAACCAGGAGTTAACCAGCTATTATGGGGAGCATGGTTCGTATCCACCGGCCTATGGCTATGTGAACTGGGCCGCCCGGGAAGCATCTTTCGGGGACATGCCGCAAAATGAAATATTCAATCTGCGGCCTTACCTGAGCTTCATTGGGCGTCACAATGATCAAAATATCTACGATGAATTTTCTATGTCGTACGACACCACCGGTAACGATGCCTTAGGTCTGCTGGAATTTCAGCCCATCGGCCAGACAGACGCCGCCACCAACCAGGTTACATTCCCGCAGGAACTTTTTACCGGAAACAACTTGCAGGGGGAAGTGAACCGGCAGTTGGGTGAAGACATGCGGCCCTTCATCTACATTCCAGTGAATTCCGGGCAATTCCGCCGGGCGCGGGAATATTGGATCAATCAGGCAATTCATCAGACCGGAGGGCAGTATTTTCCGCCGGAAGCCGCCAATCGCTGGGACCCGGATGGGCCACAAGGCGAAATCATCCGCAATGTGACGTTTCCCCCGGCCAGTTACGATGCCTATGTGTTGATCAGTGTGGGACCGAGCGCGAACACCTTCGGCGTGGTGCCGGATGTGGGGGATATGCAGTTGGGAAGCAATGTTGATCCCAAGGATGTCTACCATATTCTCGGACTGGCGGCGTTTTTTTACGCCACCCGCGACCTGAATGACAACGGATTGCTGGACTACCATTTCATTGCCCGCACGCAACAAGCCGAGGCGGAGCAAGAGTACACCATTACGGCGGCGGGGCAAAGCATTTCGGCCAACAACCAGTTGCCGGATCCGGCCAACCGTAACAACACCGGACCGTATATTTACGCGGTAATGCCGTAGCCGGGTCCTGATCCAAGATAAATTCTACATTTGAAGTGCAGCCTCCCGATACGCTTGACGCATGTCGGGAGGTTTTTTTTGTATGCTGGTAAATTCTTGTCGAGATTTTTGATGGAAAGAATTCGGAAGACGTCATGATCGATCATCTGTATGCAAGCGCTACCGGGGGCAGGGTATAATCGGGACATTGGAAAATCAAGGCATGCCGCCAAGTCTCACAACGCAGGTATTGGAGAACCGCGATGCGCAATGTGTATGTTATCACCATGTGGACCGGGGACGGCCCCACCCGAAAATGGAAATCGCAAGAAATGCCCACCCTCTTGCCGCAGGGGACCGGTGTGGAATTTGTCAATGCGGAGACCCGCCTGAAAGTGCAGGTGATTGGGAACATTTCCATAGAGGAATATGAATCGGGCAAGGAAGAGATTGAGTCCATGCGATGTGACTGGGTGACATTGGAGCCGCCACAGGTCTCCCTGGGTACTCTGAAGCCGGAGGTTGGTCCCGCGTCTCGGCCTGGAGGGCAGCCTGCCGGCAAAGCGGATACCGATAATCCTTCCGACGAAGGTAATGATGGTAGTAAGCGCGACAAGGGGATTCGTCGGCTATTTTGATGTATCGTCAGCTATGGCGGATCAGGTCGTTGGCGTGCAACGTTAGTCCAGGATGATGTCCCCGTTCCGTGCCTCCAGTCGCAGCTCATGCAGGCCGTCCCGGAGGCGACCCTGTAGTTCCTGGCGATTGCGTTCGATGGTTCCGGTGAGGGGGTAGGCGCTGTCCACTTTTCCGTTCTGGGTGATGGCGTGCAGGGTGACGTCCGCGCCGTAGCCCAGCAACATGCTCAAACTGCCACCATCAGCAAGTACATCGTAGGCGCCGCCAATACCCTCCATTGCGAGAATGCGGACATCACCGCCGCTGTTGCGTACATATACATCGCTTTGGGGGGATTCAATAATGGTGCGGGACTGAATGCCACGCACGGTGATGGCGTCGAATATGTTGGTGAGATTGATGACTCCATAGCGGGCCATGGCTTCCAGGGGGCCCCCGCTATGCGCGACATGGATGTCGCCATTCTGGTTGTTCAAATTAAGCGTCGCCTTGCAATGCTCCACCCGGATGGCGCCTTGTCGTTGGCTGACCTCCAAATCGTTGCCGAGTCCATTGACGTAGGTTACCCCGTTGTCCGCTTGAATGCTCACCGGCATCGTACGTGGGGCCTGGATGAAGAGGTCCACCCGGTAACTGCCCACATCGAAGCCCTGCATGGCCTCGGTAATCTCGGTGGTAATGTTGAGGCGGTCCACTTCCTGGTGGGTCTCCAGGCGCAGCGCATCCAGCGCAGACGGGGCCTGGGCGGCTGTAGGCGTCCAGACAATGCGGTTGGCCGTAATGCGCACGACATTCTCGTCAATGCCTTCCACACGCACGTCACCCACTTCGGCCGCCACGACCAACCGGGCTCCTTCCACTACCTCCAGTTGCCGGGTAAGCACGTCGTTGAAGGGTTTGTTGCCATCCTGATCCGCCTGAACCTGGGGACTGGTCTCTTGGCCTTCCACCTGGATATACACCTCCGAAAAAGAGCCGCTGACATGCAGTTGCTGTTGCGCGTCTTCATTGTGGTGGCGGGCGGTTAATCGGTTGCCT
This sequence comes from Candidatus Hydrogenedentota bacterium, assembly GCA_007116095.1. Lineage (GTDB taxonomy): Bacteria > Hydrogenedentota > Hydrogenedentia > Hydrogenedentales > SCBR16-9 > SCBR16-9. Next base: position 3,166 of record SKJD01000100.1, on the reverse strand, counting down.
CGGGAGACGCCCTGATACGGAAGCACCGTGTTTAATGCACCGTAGAGGAGGCTTACAGAGAAATCCGGAATATTTCCATTGTTCAGGTGAATGTGAACCGGGCCGCTTTCACTTGAAACGTCCAGTTCCACTTCGTTGTTTAATTCGCGTATCTGGGTGCTGCCCCGGAAGTTGCTGATTTGGTGGCGTCCAGTAAGGTGCGAAAATTCCGCTTGGGCGCCGTGCATTTGAAAACTACCGCCTTGGCCCAGGCGGCTGACACGCACGGGAAATTCTCCGTAGGTGCGCAGTGCGACAGGGCCCGCCAATTCCTGTAATTCCACAGCGCCGTAGCGCGCGTTTACCGTAACCGGGCCACTAACGCCCAGGATATAGGTATCGCCAAAGAAATTGTCTGCTGCGACGTCGACATTGGCGGGAACTCGGATATGGTAATCGACGGTCACGGTAAAGAGGCCGACATCGGATGGGGCATCGGGGCGGTCCGTGTGGATGGCTACGATTTCGTCGTTGTCGGCAACCGTAACAGAAATATCGTCTGCGATCAGTACGGCGATTTCGGGGGATTCCGCCCCTACCCGTATCTTCGCGTTGACTTCAATTACCCTTTGTTCCCAGGTACTGACACGGATGACACCAAATTCATTGCTAATGGAAATTTTAGGCGCGCCACTGACTGGAAAACGCTGGTTGAAACTGCGTTCTTCATGGAATTCCGCGACTCCGCCATGAATGCTGCGTTCCGTGCCCAGGATTTCCTCGGTTTTCTGGCCGAAATACTGAAATCCGCGGGCGATCCCTTCAAATATGGACTGAACCCGATCCAGAGCGGAACTGCGCGAATCATTTTGCGCAATTGCCGATGGGGCGTAAAGGAACGCGGCGACAAGCAGAACCTGAACCAGGAGCAGACTGCCTTGTCGCATGCGGGGATATTCAGGGCGAAAGTAATTGAACATGGTCAAAGTATAACAGGCTGTATCAATACGTTGCATTTGGAATGGCGAAGCGGGTGTGAGAAATGGCTCTGTTTGAACAGGTAGGGGATGACTCGGGTGCAATGGGCGGTTTCGTGCCTGGCGTCGAACAGATAGATACATGCAATGAGTCCGGACGTTCCTGGCGCCGGTATTGGCCAATGTTGTGGGTATTGGTTATGCAGCAACCGGCCCTGGCGTACGCGTACGGGGTTAGAGCGTACGCTCCACGTAGAGCCGTCGCAGCAAGGCGGATTGCTGTTCCAGGTTGCCTTCCACCAAGGTTTTGGCGCGTGTACTGCCTGGATTGCGTTCCAGGGCTTCCAGGGCCGCCTCCATTTCCGTGCTTAATTGGCGAACTGCACGCAATTGCTCCAGCTCCTGTGCGGTGGGCGTGGAGCCGGGGGGAGCATATTCCACAGCATCAAGCAGGGTGCGTAATTGTTCCGCTGCCTGTCGCAATGATTCCGGCGTATCTGTGTTGGCGGAGAAGGTTATCACCTCATAGGAAGGTCGGGGTGTATTCGCGGTTGTTTGTGAAGCGCTCTGGCTGCCGTTTGCGGCGGGGCGGGGTTCGTTGAGTGTCATGTTAAACATGACGCCGACAATCAGCGCCAACATCGCGGCATAGGCAAATCCACGCAGGGCGACGCGAACGGTCGAATAGCGCCGGGCGTATTTTTGCTGGCGTTTGCGTTCTTTTTTCGCCTGCATGAGAATTTGCGCGGCCAGATCGGTGGAGGGAGCCAACGCCGGGGCCGCGGCCGAAAAGTCCAGCGAACGGCGGATGCCCTCGAATTCCGCTTTGCAGCGGGGGCACGCCGCCAAATGGCCGGCCAGGTGGGCCGAAATGGGCGCACGTCCATCCACCAGGTTCTCCGCATGCGCGAAGAGGTCCTGCCGGGTTGGATGATATAAGCGATTATAATCCATACTCATTGACACACCCTATGCACGGACCGTAACCGTAAGAAATTCCTCTAGAAGCCTTGCGCTAACATGGGTGTTACGGTCGCTATGCTTGTATTTAGCGTGGGCAGCATGCCGCTGTGCCTACAGGCGAGAACGTATTGTCCACCTGCGGGAAACGCTGCGCTACACATACTCGCGAAACTTCTCAAGATAGGGGCGCAACGCCCGTTCCGCACGCACCACACGCGATTTTACCGTGCCTACCGGCACATCCAAAATTCGAGCGATTTCATCGTACGGAACATCCTGAAAGCGTCGTAATACGAAGGCTTCACGCTGATGCTCGGGCAAATATTTCAATGCGGCATTGATTGCCTCGGAAATTTCGCCCCGCTGGAACTCCGCCAACACATCCACCTTGGCGTCACCCACGTGTTCCATCGGATTAAACTCTTCTTCCGTGTCCCCGAACCATCGGTTGAGGCTGAAGAAGCGTGGGCGGCGCTTTTGCCGCGCCCATTCCTTGGACACCACATTGGATGCAATCGCATAGAGATACGTGGTGAATTTCGCGGTCGGCTGATAACGCTGGGCGTTCTTGACCAGGGCAAGGAAGACTTCCTGGGTAAGTTCTTCGGCGATTTGCCGGTTGTTCACCATCCGGTAGATGTAGTTTAACACCCCACGTTGATGACGCAGCACAAGCTCCTCATAGGCCGCTTCCACGCCATGACCATGCTCAAGCATAAGCGCTTCATCAGACCAGGAAGACAGTGGTTCTTCCCGGTTGACATCGACGACGCGCAAATTGGGCGTTGCCGTATCCGCACGATTAAACTGTATGACCTTGTCTGCACCTTCCGCCATGGCCATGCCGCCCTCATCGGGTTGTGATGCCTTCCGTACCCACCATATCATCCCCACCGCCACAGAAAAGTTCCCCGTGGTGTGTCCTCCCGAGGAAATAAATAATAGCACGAGGCGCTTTTAGCGCCTCTACGTATACTACCGGACAATGTTGTAATTATAACACAATCTTTCAAAAAGTTAGTCACTTTTTTAATTTCTGTGTTGGAATTGGCTTGTGCGTCAAGGGGCGTGCTTGCCCCGAATAAAGCTGGATTCAAATTTTCAAGCGCCAAATATTGCGTGCAGGGCAGTGTATATGCTATATTATCGTGATTTTTCACTTCACAGGGGTTCCCGATTACCGGTGCGGCTCGGGTGCCTGCCTTCTGTTTTGCTGTGTTGATCTACCTCGAATATAGCTTGTTTTT
>SKJD01000312.1 GCA_007116095.1 Candidatus Hydrogenedentota bacterium | reverse complement strand
TAGACCACGCCAAGGCGGCGGATGTCCCGATCGTCGTGGCGGTCAACAAATGCGATAAGCCCGAGGCCCAACCCGATCGCGTGCGCCAGGAACTGGTCCAATATGATTTGGTTGATGAGGCCTGGGGCGGCAAAACGATTATTCGCAATATATCCTGCCATACCCGCGAAGGTATTCAGGACTTGCTGGAAATGCTGGTGTTGCAGGCGGAATTGCTGGAACTGAAGGCAAACGCCAAAAAAGATGCGCGTGGTGTGATTATCGAGGCCGAGTTGACCATAGGTTTGGGTCCGGTGGCCTGGGTGCTCGTGCAGAGTGGCACGCTAAAAGTGGGCGATGTCTTCCTTTCCGGCGAAACCCATGGTCGGGTGCGTACGCTCACCAATTCCCGGGGTGAAAATGTCCAGGAAGCCGGTCCTTCCATGCCGGTGGTGGTCACTGGTTTCAGCGCTACGGCCGAAGCCGGGGATCAGTTTATAGCCCTTCAGGATGAGCGCATGGCCCGGAACATTGCGGAGAAGCGTTCCGCGGTCAACCGTCAGAAGCGGGGCGCTGCATCGCAGCACATGACCCTGGAAGACTTCCATGCACGCATGATGGGCCTGGATCGCAAGGTCCTTAATATTATTTTCAAGGCGGACGTACAGGGTTCAGCCGACGTGCTGAGCTCCAGTGTGCTTCGTTATGGGAATGAAGAGGTCAGCATCAACGTGGTGCACTCCGGTGTGGGCGCCATCAACGAATCCGATGTGTTGCTGGCCAGCGCCAGTGATGCGGTAATTATCGGCTTTCACGTGACCGCCAACCCCAAAGCGGAAGCCCTCGCAGAACGTGAAGGGGTTGAAATTCGTACCTACCTGATTATCTACGAAGCGATGGATGACTTGCGAAAAGCCTTGGAAGGCATGTTGGCTCCGGACATGAACGAAGTGGTCACCGGTCGCGCCGAAGTGCGCGCTGTATTCCGCTCCTCGTCCCTGGGTAACATTGCCGGTTGTTATCAGCTCGAAGGTGAAACAGAGCGTGGCTCCCAGGCGCGCCTGATTCGCAAGGGCGAAGTTGTCAACGAATCCCGGATTGCTACGGTCAAACGTGAAAAGGACGATGTGCGTTCTGTATCCACAGGTTATGAATGTGGTCTACGTATGGAGCGTTTTGACGCTTTCGAGGAAGGGGATATCATTGAAACCTTCCGTGTGGAATCCGTGCCGAAATCACTGTCTTCTTAGGCCCTCCGAAATAGTTTGGCGACTTGGCCTGCGTATTGCGCTGTCGGGTGTTCCCGGACCGCGTCATACGCAGGCTGTTCCGGCTAAATCATGTGTTCTTTCACATCATAATGATGTCTAGGATGCGGTGGGACTTCGCGTCGAGCTACCCCATTGGAAAAAACATTTGCCCTTTCCAAGAGACTTTGATCTGTGACCATTGGCTTGTTACAACTGGATTTTCTGATCCATGGGGCGCGTTCCCTCAAGGACAAGCGCCGGGTCATAAAAGGCCTTAAGCAGCGTATGCGCAGCAAGTATAACTGCTCAGTCGCCGAGACGGAGCACCAGGATTTGTGGCAGCGAGCGCAGCTAGCAGTTTGTGTTGTCTCCGGTGACAGTGTCCACGCCAATACCCAATTAAATGAAATTGCCCGATTTGCCGGTATGCAGCATGAGGCTGAATTGGTGCATTACAACATAGAGATGTTATGAGCGAAAAAGCCAGAGCGCAACGGGTAGGTGAATTGATTCGCCAGGAAGTTGCCAAGTTAATATCAAATGGAATCAAAGATCCCCGGATCGGCTTTGTGTCGGTGATGGGGGTGAAGATGTCGCCCGATCTGCACTATGCCAATGTCTATGTGAGTTTGTACGGCGACGAGAGCCAGAAGAAAGGCTCGCTAGTTGGTTTGCGCCGTTCTGCCGGCTGGATGCGGCGGGAAGTGGGCAAGTATCTGCGCATGCGTTACACCCCGGAACTTCGATTCTTTGAGGACGACTCCCTGGAGCAGGTTTATCGGCTGGAGGAAGTCCTCGAAGAAATTCATGAGGAACGACGCAAGGCGCCGCTAAACCACCTAACCCTGTCGGATATTGCGGAAGAGCTTACTTTCGGTAACTCCTTTCTGGTCACTTCGCATGTTAGCCCAGATGGAGATGCGGTCGGCAGTGTGCTGGCGATGTATCACTTCCTGAAGGCCCTGGGCAAGACCGAAGTTTACTGCTATCTGTCGGAGCCGGCGCCTGCGGTGTATCAGACCTTGCCCGGTGTGGAACATATCAAGCAGCCGGGAGAAGAGATGCCAGAGCATGATACGGTCGTACTCCTGGATATCTCTCGCGTGGAACGCACGGGTAGTCTGGAAACCTGGGTCAATCGGGACTGGGATCAAAAGAACGTCATCCTGATCGATCACCATCTGGACGAGCACCCGGAGGGTAAGGTAGGGTTTATCGATTCCAGTTACGCCGCTACCGGGGAAATATTGGCGGACCTGTTTGAGGCGGTGGCGTTTCCGTTGACTCCCGAGATTGCCCATTGTCTATATGTGGCGCAGATTACCGATACCGGCGGTTACCGTTTCTCCAACACAAACGCACGCTCGCATCAAATTGCCGCCACGTTGCATGAAACCGGGCTGGATACCGCCGGGATTTGTGATCATGTTTTCGGGAGCATTCCACGCAGGAAATTTGAACTGCTGCGTCGCATACTGCATAACACCGCTTTCGCATTGAATGACAGCATCGCGTATGTCGGTGTTCGACAGCAGGACTTTATTGATATCGGCGCCACCCGTGAGGATTTGAACGGCATTATCAACCACCTGTTGCACATAGACGGCGTTCGGGTGGCGGCGTTGTTCAATGAATTGGCGGAAACCGAGGTTAAGGTGAGTTTCCGTGCGGACGATTCGTTCAATGTGGCGGATTTCTGCAAGGCGCATGGAGGCGGCGGCCATGCCGCTGCCGCGGGCTTGACTGTGCATTCTACCCTGGACGCGGCTATGCGGGACTTGCTGCCTGCGTTGGAACAGGCCATGGGTGACGCCTCATGATGGGGGTGTTGCTGGTCGATAAACCCGCGGGTATCACCTCACATGATGTCGTGGACCACGTTCGCAAGGCCGCCAAAATACGTCGGGTCGGCCATACAGGCACATTGGATCCGGCGGCGACGGGGCTATTGGTCTTGTGTATTGGCAAGGCTACCCGGCTTTCCGAGTACTTAACTGGACTGGACAAAGTCTATGAGGGCATGATGGAGCTTGGGCTGGTCACCGACTCCTATGACAAAGACGGCAAAGTTCTGTCCACCCACCCCGTTCCGGAATTGGATATCAAGCAAATTCAAAAGCAGTTTACCCAATTCCATGGACGTATCGAGCAAATCCCACCCATGGTCAGCGCGGTCAAAATTGGGGGTGAACGGCTCTACAAGAAAGCCAGAAAAGGCGAAGTCGTGGAACGCCCGCCGCGCACTATCACTGTGTATGAATTTCGAGCGCTGGATTATAACCCGCCGGAAGTTGCGTTGCTCATTCGTTGCACCAGCGGTACCTATGTGCGGGCCTTGTGTCATGACGTCGGGCAAATCCTGGGTTGTGGCGCTATTCTGAGCGCATTGCGTCGCACGGAAGTTGGAAAGTTCTCGATCCGGGAAGCCGCGACCCTGGAACAATTGAACTCTCCGGAAAGCGTTCAGGCGCATTTGCTCCCTATGGGCGAAGCGCTTGATCTGCCGAAAGTGGTGATCAAACCCGATCGGGAGCAGTTGGTCGCTACGGGGAGCAGTATCGATGAATTTGATCTCGCGGGAGGCTGTCCGGTCGTGGATGGCAAGGTGCAAGTCCAAAATGAAGAGGGGGCTTTGCTGGCGTTGGGTGAAGTGGAGTTGTATGGCGACGCCGCCCACGGTGGTATGCCGGTTGGCGTGAAAATTCATCCCCGACGGGTATTTATTTAGCTTTATCCTGCCGCCCTATTGGGCTTTGGCTCTATTAACTTTCAAGCGGTTAACGCTTTGTTTGACGGGGCTTTCAATACTTGACCTGTTTCAAGCTTCTTCTCCTGCTGTCTTTGGGCATTTAGAGGTTATTCATGCGTATCGTTGAAGATGTGACTTCCTTTGAAGAAGAACTACCTGCCCTGGTTCTGACTATCGGTAGCTTTGACGGGGTGCACCTGGGCCATCAGCGCATTCTGCAAGCCTTGATCGAAGATGCCCGCGAGCGTCAGGGCCTGGCTGCGGTGATGACCCTCCGACCGCACCCTCGTGAATTTTTTGCTCCCCGGAATGCCCCCAACATCCTGAGTGATGACCTTCAGAAACAAGCGTTGTTGGAGCAAATGGGCGTTGATATACTCTTTTACCTCCCGTTTACTGCAGAAATTGCCCACATGGATCGCCAGGACTTTCTGAAGGAAATTCTCCTGGGTCGTTGTTGTGCGCGAAAATTAATTGTCGGACATGATTTTGCCTTTGGCAGGGGGGCCGAGGGGAACTATGAATTCCTGAAGGAACAGACCCACCGATTAAATTTTGAGGTCCGGGAAATCCCGCCATTGATTATCCAGGGGGAACGGGTCAGCAGCACTTTGATCCGGGAGGCCATCCTTCAAGGGGAGCTGGACAAGACCGAAACCTTTCTGGGGCGGCGTTACGCCATCGCCGGTGAAGTGATATCTGGACGCGGGATGGGGGTGAAGCTGGGATTCCCAACGGCCAATGTTGAACCACACAACAAGACGATTCCCGCCCATGGGGTGTATGTGGCCGAAGCTACTATGGCGGGGACGACCTACCCAGCCGCTGTCAATATCGGAATTGCCCCCACGATACGACACGAAGACATGATGATTGAGGTCCATATTCTGGACTTTGCGCGCAATATTACAGGCGAGCGAATCGAAGTTACTTTTCACAAGCGGTTACGCCCCGAAGCCAAATATGACAGTCTCGATGCCCTGATTGCGGCCATACAAAAAGATGTAGACGAAGTGCGTCAATATTTTTCCTGATCCTCGGATTTCTGCCAGATAGCTTGAATTGCACCCACTTAAATTGTAGTATGACACAGCAGAATGAACCGTCATTCATAGGCGTGCACGGCGTGTTTTGAACGGCGCATAATGGAAGCTTGCCGCTGCTTGATGGCAAGGCACTGTATCACTTGCTGAATTCTTCTACAGCTAGTATAGACCGGAACAAAGTCCCGCCAATGGGGTTAGACCCTTCACAATCTGACAGGGTCCGCCATGCCTGCTGAAATTCAGAAGCAATAAAAGATGCTCCTGTCGTAATATTTGAGCGAAAAGCTCTTCCTGAAAGTTATTGGTTTCGCTGTATTGGAATTTTTTAATGATTATCCCTGGAATTTTGAAGAGTAAAATTGTGCCGAAATACCGACGTAAAGGCGCCTTTTGCGTTAAGATGCCTGGTGGGGTTGGTGTGCTTACGCTTTTGCTGCTGGTTGGCCTCTTGCTCCCGGCCTGTAGCACCACCCATTACAAGGAATCGGCCGATAAAGAAGTATACGCCATTATAGAAGAAGTCAGTCCGACGGTTCCTGGAATGCCGGAAGAGTTCGACATCGATGCCGAGCCGCTACTTGATCTTGAAGGCGAGCCGACTGTTACCGAGCGCCATGATTTTCTCGGTGATCAGGCCGATGTGGAATACGGCTCTTATATTCTCTCCTTGGAAAAGGCTCTGGAACTGGCCTTCAAGAACAACCGGAGCTATCAGAATCAAAAAGAGAACTTGTACCTGACGGCTTTGAACCTTACGATGGAGCGCTATCGGTATACGCCCCGCTTTCGCGCTGGCGCCAGTGGCTCCTACGACAGGACGACCCGGGATGAGCAATACCTGACGGCCGGGCAACGGGGAATGCAGGCGGCGCCCGCGTTGCTGGACAACATGACGGCGTTGACAGGCTCCCCGGGCGATCTGCTGAATCGTTATTCCGCAGTGGTTGAGGCGGCGGCAGCGCAGGCCGGTCAGCCGAACACCCGGATTGTGGATGAACGCCGCGTGTCGGGTCGGACCCAAGTCGGGACCAGTATGTTGATGATGGGTGGGGCCCAGGTGGCGGTGGACCTCACTTCCAACTTCCTGCGCTTTTTGACCGGGGACCCCAGGGTGAACACTTCCTCCGCCCTGATCGGCTCCATCAGCCAACCCCTGTTGCGTGGCGCCGGGCGGGAGATTGCCGCGGAGAGCCTGACCCAGGCGGAACGTAATCTCCTGTATGAATTGCGCAGTTTTACCCGATATCGTCAAGAATTTGCCATCAGTATCGCTTCTACCTATTACCGGGTGCTTCAGTCCCGGGACTCGGCCCGCAACAATTATCTGGGCTATGTCGCCTTTATGCAGGGTTCGGAACGCCAGCGTGCATTGGCGGAGGCCGGACGTTTGACAGAATCCGATCTGGCGCGTACCGTGCAGGCCGAATTGAACTCCGAGGATAGCTGGAACAACGCGGTGCGGAACTACAGCGAATCACTCGATCAGTTAAAAATCCAGTTGGGCCTCTCCACCGATGCGCCCGTGGTTTTAGATGATAATGAGTTGGAAAACCTGCGGGAAGATGGTCTGGTGGCGCCGGTATTAACGACTGAAGACGCCATGGAGATTGCCTTGGTCACACGGCTGGACTTCTATACCGTGCAGGATGAAGTGGAGGATGCGGAGCGTCGGGTGCGGCTTGCGGAGAATGCCCTGTTGCCGGATTTGGACCTGATCCTGACCGCGAATGTGGACACCGAGCCTGGTATGGATCGTTTCACGGAATTTGATTTTAGGCGGGCGCGCTGGAACGCCGGTTTTGACCTGAATTTGCCGGTGGACCGCCAGGCAGAGCGAAATGCGTATCGGTCAGCGTTAATCAATTATGAACGCTCTCTGCGCTCCCTGGAATTGTCCGAGGACAATATCAAGCTGGAAGTGCGTCGCGCCTGGCGTGAACTGGAACAGGCCGAGCGGAGTTTTAATATTCGTATGATTGGCGTTGAGGTGAATGAACGCCGTGTAGAAGAGCAGGAACTATTGGCACAAGCGGGTCGTGCAACGACGCTGGACCAGGTAGACGCACAGAATGACCTGGTCAGCGCCCGCAACGCCTTAACCGCAGCCTTGATAAACCACACGATCGCCCGGCTGGAATTTTTCCGGGACATGGGCATTTTGTACATCAAGGAAAATGGCCAGTGGGAGGACGTCACTGATGTCGATATCGAACACACCTGAACAAGAAACGCATGCCCCGGAAAACAAGGCGTCGAAGCCGAAGAAACGGTGGTTATGGCGCGGTGGGGCAGTAGCGGTGGTGCTGATAGCAGCCATCGTGTTCTTTACCCGTGGCGCGGAAACGCGCATTGACAGCGCTACCTTCCAGGTAAACCGGGGCGATTTGCGCATCTCGGTTGTGGAGGGTGGTTCTGTTGAATCGCAAGGTTCTCAGGAGATTCGCTCCGAGGTCCAGGGACAAACCCGTATCATCCACATTGTGGAAGAAGGATACCGGGTGACTCGGGAAGACATTGAGGACGGCCTGGTGCTTGTGGAACTGGATTCCGCCGACATACAGGAGCGGCTTACCCAGCAGGAAATCACCTACCTGGGGGCGCTTGCTTCCTTGACGGATTCCAAAGAGCAGTATGAAATCCAGATAAGCCAAAATGAGAGCGATATTCGTGAAGCCGAATTGTCCGTTAAATTTGCCCGGATGGACATAGAGAAGTACCTGGGCGCGGAGGTGGCCATTGGCGTGCTTGATGATCTGGGTATTGACGAACAAGCCCTCTTTACCAATGTGACCCTCGATGATATTCAACAGATGGAAGAGGAATTTCTGACGGCCAATTTCGATGAAAGCAGCGATGTGGATGCGAATGTCGATATCATTGATACGTTATCCGATCCGAATGAGCCCAGTGTGCCCAGTGTCAGTATTGATTCACAAGGTTTGATAGAAGATGCGCGCCTGGGCGGTGAAGCGCAGCAGACGTTGCGACGCTTGCAGTCGGACATCACCATGGCGCAGGAGGAGTTGAAGCAGGCTGAAACACGCCATGAGTGGACCCTGCGGCTATATGACCAGGGCTTTGTTACGGCATCGGAAGAAGAGCAAGACCGGATGACCGTACAACGTCGGGAAATCCAGCTACAACAGGCGGAAACAGCCCAGGAACTTTTCCTGCTCTATGAATTCGTAAAACAAGTTGAGCAGAATATTTCCGACTATGAGCAGTCTATCCGCCGCCTGGAACGGGTGCGCCGTCAAGCGCTTTCCCGTCTGGCCCAGGCGGATTCCAGATTGCGTTCGAGTGAGGCTACCTATAATCTGCAACGGCAACGCCTTGCAGAGTACAAGGAGCAGCTTGAAAAGTGTATCATTCGGGCCGAGCGCGAAGGGATTGTCGTCTATGCCGGTAGTAACGAGCCCTTCCGCAACCAGGATCCCATCGAAGAAGGCACGATGGTCCGGGAACGCCAGGAAATCTTGACGATTCCGGATATGTCGCGGATGGCGGTGCGCGTAAGTGTGCATGAATCATCCATTAACCGGGTGCGTCGAGGTCAGCCTGCCATCGTGCGTGCCGATGCGTTTGCCGATGAGTTGATGCGTGGTGAAGTTATTCGGGTAGCGATGCTGCCGGATTCTTCACGGCGCTGGATGAATCCGGATATCAGTGTGTTCGCCACGACGGTCGCCATCGAAGGCGTGCATGAATGGTTGAAGCCCGGCATGACCGCCCAGGCGGAAATTGTCATCGCCGAATATGATGATGTCCTGTATGTGCCCTTGCAGTCGGTAACCCAGTTCAATGGACAACGTGTTTGTTACGTGGTGCAGGGCGGTCGCGCCGTGCCGCGCGTGGTCGAGGTTGGCGATTACAACGATCGTCACATCCATATCATTGATGGCCTGGAGGAAGGCGAAGAAGTCCTCCTGCGTCCGCCGCGGCCGGAGGGTACGGCCATACCGCGGGAAGACACTGATGCGCTGCTCATGACTCCTGGGGATGGTGTGGACTTGCCGGAAGGCAGTGTCAGTGACGGTGAAACCGCTCCTCGAAGTGAAGATGGCGAAAGCCCGCGCCCCATGGGCGGCGTGGAAGGCGCTGGTAGGCCTGAAGGCGCAGGTGGTGGTGCTGGGCGTGGTCCTGGTGGCGGTCAAGGTGGCGGTCAAGGTGGCGGTCAAGGTGGTGGCGGAGCCAGACCTGTCAGTGGCGCCGGGGTGAGTTAATGAACAAGTTACCTGTAGCACGTATTGAAAATGTGAAAAAGATTTACAAGATGGGTCTGGTGGAAGTCGCTGCACTTCGTGGCGTCAGTATGAATTTTTATCCGGAAGAATACATGACCATCATGGGGCCTTCCGGCTGTGGTAAGTCAACATTACTGAATGTGTTGGGGTGCCTTGATAAACCCACCGAAGGAAAGTATTTTCTGGGAGAAGAAGATGTTTCAACGTTGGAGGATGACGACCTGTCGGCTATTCGCGGCAAGCGCATCGGGTTTATCTTTCAGTCGTATAACCTGATTCAACAGTTGACGGTGCTTGAAAATATTGAAGTCCCGATGTACTACCAGGGTTATCCGGAGCATGAGTGCCACGCAGCCGCCCTCAAGTTGGCCAAACGCGTTGGACTTGAAAGCCGAATAGATCACAAACCCTTCGAGCTGTCCGGTGGGCAGCAGCAGCGTGTAGCGATTGCCCGCGCCCTGATCAATGATCCTTTCATACTCTTGGCGGACGAGCCCACGGGTAATCTGGACTCCAAGTCCGGCGAAGAGATCATGACCATCTTTGATGAGTTGTATCAACAGGGCAAAACGCTGATTATGGTGACGCACTCCGAAGAAGTGGCCGAACGTGCAAAGCGTAATATACGCCTGCGTGATGGTTTGGTAGAGTCGGATATTGACAAAAGCTTGGCCAACCAGATGACAGGCTAGGCCTGTACCGGAAAGATGATGTTTAACAAGTACCACTTGGAACAACAGATACCACGACTTAAGCGTGCAATTGTAACCGGCATGAAAAGCCTGTGGAACCACCGGTTGCGTTCACTGCTGACCGTGCTGGGTATTGTATTCGGTGTATGTTCCGTTATTGCGATGCTTGCGATAGGTGAAGGGGCGAGCTTTGAGGCCCAGGAACAAATTCGTCAGTTGGGTAGTAATAATATTATACTGCGAAGCGTGAAGCCTGTGGATGATCAAGGGAGTTCCTCACAACAACGCTCCTTTGTTATTGACTATGGCCTTACCTATGCGGATATGCGCCGATTTCGGGATACCATTCCGGATGTGCGGATCATTGTTCCAGGGCGAATTATCCGCAAAGATATATGGCATATATCCCGTCGGATGAGCGCCGATGTCACCGGAACCGTGCCCTGGTATCCGGAAATGACCGGTAGTGTCTTGCGTGAAGGGCGTTTTTTCAATAACGATGAAATGCGCCGTGCGATGAATGTCGCCATCATTGACACCCGGATGGCGGATGAGTTGTTTCCGCTGTATTCCCCGGTGGGGCGTACGGTTCGGGTGGACCGTGAATACTACCGGGTGATCGGGGTGATGGACAACAGCACCCGGGACTCTGCTGTGCGCCAGG
>SKJD01000478.1 GCA_007116095.1 Candidatus Hydrogenedentota bacterium | reverse complement strand
ATCTGCATATCGTAGGTCTGTTGCAGTACATAGAACTCCTTGTCCTGCTCATAGGCCGTGAAGGCAGCCAGCTCATCGGCGTCCAACACCTCCGCAAGATCGGCCAGTAAGCGCTGTTGAGCTTCTTCTTCCGTGGCGAGCAGCTCCTGTCCGGAGGGCATCTGATCGCCCCCCATCATCCCTAAATTCCGCTCCAAATCTTCCCGGGCATGCATGGCGAGGATATCACGCACAGCCGCCTCTTTGTCCGGGCTGAGCTGGAGTTCATCCAGGATGGGTGTATACTGCAAGTTGATCATCATGTTGGTCTGGGCATTGCGCATGCCCTCGTTTTCCGAGATCGACTGAATCCACCGCATCATCGACTCCAAGTCTTCTTCCGAATCGAGATCAAGGTCATCGAGGTCGAAATCCTCGTCCATTAGGGCGTCCATATCGCCGAGAATGCCGGAAAAGAGGTCTTGCATCATGTTCGGCGACATGCCCGCCGCGTCCGGAATCTCCCCGCCTTCGCGCATGGCGTTCTCCAGGCGGCCACGCAGTAGGTCCACCTCCGCGCTAAGCTCGTCGATCAGGTGTACCTGGGCTTCCAGCGCATTGCCGAAGTCACCCAGGCGGGCCATCTGATCAGAGAGCATGGCATTTTGCTGTTCCAGATCGGCAATCTGCTGCCGCAGTCCACCGCTTTCGATCCAGCCGAGAATGGCGATCAGGATCGCGACCACCGTGATAGCCCACGCGGTCAATTTTGATTTGTTGTCCATCAAAGTATTCTCCCCACAGCCTGTCCAGGCAGGCAGGTTATCGGCTAACGGTTCAGCCAAAATACATGGTATTCTTTCACAGATACCCTGCAAAACCAAATTTATTCATTCGCCCGTATATTAAGCGAAGAGCCCCCCCATTATCGATCGGCGCCTGCCCCACCACGGGCAGCGCTTTTTCTGATGTGGGCGCCATATCGATGCATGGTATGTATTGTAGCGCGTTTGTACTGGAAGGAGAACCATGAACATCGTCTTTATCGCTGTGGATACGTTGCGTGCGGATCATCTCGGCTGCTACGGCTATCATCGGCCGACCTCACCGCACCTGGATGAGATTACACAAGAAGGCATGCGTTTCACACAGCATTTCGCTACCGCCATCCCAACGCACCCAGCGTTCGCCACCTTGATGACCGGGCAATACAGCATTACGCATGGCGTGGTCGCCCATGGCGGCGGACGCGAGATTCCACGGCAGGCGCCCTGGATGCCGGAGGCCCTGTTGCGCGGTGGGTATACGACCTGCGCCGTGGACAACCTGGGCGGCTGGCGCGTGGGTTATGATCGGGGCTACGAATTTTACATCGACCCGACGCGACGGCGCACGCTGAACATCAACGCGGACAACCGGACCCTGAACCGGCGGGTTTTTCCCTGGCTGGAGCAGCATGCGACCAAGGAGCCGTTTTTCCTCTTTGTGCATTACTGGGATCCGCACACGCCCTACCTCCCACCCCGGGCCTATCGACGCCTCTTTTACAAAGGCGACCCCTGCGACCCCAAACACACGAGCCTGGACGGCATGGAAGAACACCCCCTCGGGCGCACCTGGCGCGACACCTGGTTCAACCAACTGGGGGGAAACATCACGGATGCGGACTATATCGAGGCGCTCTACGACGCGGAAATCCGCTATGTCGATGAGGGCATCGGGGAATTGACGCAAAAGCTGGAAACGCTCGGTGTGCTGGATGACACCCTGCTGGTTATTATGGGCGATCACGGCGAACTCATGTACCGGCACAATATCTTCTTCGATCACCACGGGCTCTACGACGGCAACCTGCATGTGCCGCTGATTCTGCGCGGGCCGGGCATCCCGAAAGGACAATTCGACCACTTCAGCACCCACGTCGATTTCGCGCCGACCCTCCTGGAGTTGGCGGGTATAGACCCACCAGAAGCGATGGATGGGAAGTCACTTGTTCCCTGGATTCAAGGAGAAGATCGGGAGCCCCCACGCGACTTCATTGTCAGCCAGGAGTGCACCTGGCAGGCGAAATGGTGCCTCAGGACGGCGACACACAAGTTTATCAAAGCGCGGGAAGCCGATTTCTACGAAAGTCCCGAGCGCGAACTTTATGACCTACAGGCCGACCCCGACGAATTCCGGAACCTGGCCGATCAGGAACCCGCCCTGGCGGATACGATGGAAGCCCAGCTTGAAGGCTGGATCGCTGAAATGATGCATAAAAACGGGTTGGATACCGACCCGTTAATCGCGCAGGGCATCAGTCTGGGCCGGGCCTGGAAGGACGCCGGCCTGCGCGCGAAAAAGCTGCGCTGGAACCAGTGAGCGGTTTTCCGCGTCTAATTTTAAATGCATTTCGCCCCGGCGCCAGGCGCTGGAATGGAACGGGTAGTCGTAATGTTTAGATATAAATAGGGTAGTCCGTCGGTCATGCAACTGCGGAGCCGGTAGCGTCTGAATGCAAAGCTGAGGCGCTTGGGCGGCCTGATCGCCGGATGCGTCCGACGAAGGGTTGAGCAGTAGCGGGCGGAAGCGTATAATCAGACCATCGATGGGGGGCCCGTTGTGGTTCACCGGAAAAACGGAGTTTATCCCCGATAGGTAGATCGGGTATCTCTCAGTACATAAAAGGAGCAAATACATGAGCAATGCGACCGAATTAACCGAACAAAATTTCAACGACACTGTTGCCAGTGGCGTTACGCTGGTCGATTTCTGGGCAGAATGGTGCGGCCCCTGCCGGATGCTGACCCCCATCATTGATGAATTGATCGGAGAATACGAAGGCAAGGCGACCATCGCCAAGGTT
>SKJD01000348.1 GCA_007116095.1 Candidatus Hydrogenedentota bacterium | reverse complement strand
GGGTTCAGCCTGACGTATGTCGCATTGCTGCCGATATTCGTCTGCCAACTGGTGATGGTCGTCGGACTGGCAATGCTCTTTTCCTGCGGCAACGTCTATTTCCGGGACGTAGGCTATATGGTTAACGTGGCGGTGGTCTTCGGCTTTTACGCCTCCCCCATCTTCTATGACCTCTCCTTCGTGACAGAGAATGAAGGCATCCCCCAGTGGCTGGTCACGCTGTACCTGCTCAACCCGATGGCCTGGCTAATCGACGCCTACCGCACCGTGCTCTTTGATCAGCAATTGCCGGCTCTGACGGCCCTGGCCTGGCCTGCGGTTGTTGCGGCGCTGAGCCTGGCCCTGGGCGTCGTGGTCTTCCGACGCTACGCCCCAACCCTGTCGGACCACCTGTAATGGCGATTATCAAAGTCGAAAATATCAGCAAGCACTATCCCATGAACCGCGGGCGTCGTACGCTCATCGGCAAGGGCGGGCTCTCGGACTGGTTTCGCGGAGAACACAGCAACCGCTTTGCCGCACTGGACGGCGTTTCGTTGACGGTCGGGGCGGGCGAGGCCTTGGGCATCATCGGGCGGAATGGTTCTGGGAAAAGCACGTTGCTTAAGATACTAGCCGGAGTGACCCTTCCGAGTGAAGGCCAGGTGCAGGTACAGGGTCGGGTGGCGTCACTACTGGAGTTGGGCGCGGGCTTCCACCCCATGTTGACTGGCCGCGAAAACATCTATCTCAACGCCGGACTCCTGGGGATGCGCCACGCCCAGGTCGACGCAGTTTACGACGAAATTGTTAACTTCTCCGGCATCGCCTCCTTCATCAACGAGACCGTGGACACCTACAGCAGCGGCATGTACGTACGGATCGCCTTTTCCGTGGCGGCGCACACCAACCCCGACATCTTTCTGGTGGACGAAGTGCTGGCTGTGGGTGACGCGGAATTTCAGCGGAAGTGTCGCCGGAAGATCGGCGAACTCCGGGAGCAGGGCAAGACCATTGTTTTCGTCTCGCACGACATCAGCCTGGTGAACACCCTCTGCGAACAGGTGGTCTTGCTTAACAAGGGACAGGTCATCCAGCGCGACACCCCCCAGAAGACCATCGCCTACTACATGCGACAGGTTGGCATGGAGAAGGGGCTGCACAACTTCCAATGCGGCGACCTGGAAGTCATCAAGTGCGATGGACGCCTCTCGCTATTCCACCGCCAGGAGGAACTCAGCTCCCCCGCCGGCTTCCGGATGCAGTTTGTGTCCCTAGGGCAATATCATTTTTCGGACGAAGCGGAATGGGAGATTGTCGAGCGCGACGAGCAGGGTTGTTATGCCATTGGCCGTATGATGCGTCTGCCCATTCTGCTGCACTGGCGGCTCTTTTTCGAAGAAGGCCGACTTCACTGGCAGATTGTCATGGAATGCGAGCATGCCGTGTCGCTAGACAACATCAATGCGGTCTGTTATATCACGACGTCCTATACCGAGTGGATGTATGGCGATCTCGGCGGCGCCTTTCCCGAACTTTTGCCGACCGACCTGCAATGGAACGTGGTCGTGGCTCCGGAGCAACGCGCCATGGACGCGGCGGCCCTGCCCGCCGAAGATGCGCCACTCCCCCCCCTGCTCTTTCATCTGGACACCGACAACCCCTACTTCGGGCTGATGTGGGCCAACTCGGAGTACATGGAGTTCAGCCGGGTGTTGAGTGTGGATGCACGCTTTCCGGAGCACGATAACCAGTTCCAGGCCGGTCGCCACGAGCTGCTCAGTTTATGTCTGGACGTAAACGTAGCCCGAGATGAAATTCGAAATCGTGTAATGTCTGATCATCAGCTGGAAGTTGGGAAATTCAAAGCCAGTTTTGAGCATGGCTTCATCCGCCTCAGCTACGACGGCGACGACATCACCTCCTATCTGCATCTCTATGCCTCCATGCTGCAAGAACAGCTCTGGAACGACAGCTATAATCTACACTGGGGCCCCCTGGAACAGATTGAGGACGGCATTCAGATTGTCGGTGCTTCGCGGCGTTTTCCCTTTGCCCAGGAGTGGACCTTGCGCCGCGCTGCGGATGGGTTACAGCTCAGCATCGTATTAATTAACGAAGATGTCCTGCAGGTCGATGAGTACCACTGCTCTATTGTGCTCAGGCCGGACTATACCCACTGGCACATGGACACAGAATCAGCGACATTTCCCGCATTTGACCCCAAAAAACCGCACTGGGCACACTGCAATCAGTCTTTCGCACCTGGCACACGTATCCGGGCTGAAGGGGAAGCTTTTCCTACGGTTGAAATGCAGCTTGATGAGACTTCCCCGTCAGCCCGAATGACCCCTATCAATACGACCTACCAGGAAAACGCCCGGGTAATCCAGGCACTCTTCGTCTCTGACCAAGGCCGCCTGCTTTTCGCTCCCGGTCGGCATACCCTGTTTTCCGGGCATATTCGACTTCAAATGTCCTGAGCAAGACAAACGACAAACTGTTTTGTTATAATTTTGCTTATTTATTGTTTCGTCAAGCAATAATCGTCATTTTTTGCATTTCTTGCATGCTTTTGATTCTCTGGAATCGCAAAAGACGTGGGATGTGCTGCTGAAGATTATCTTTCGTGCTGACGCTCAGAGAAAAGAGGAAGGTTATTGTCCAGTTTGCCGACAGCTCCGCTTCATAGCGGCGCCGCCGCCTCTTGGGTCATTCTTGGGAAGGGGTGTGTGGATTAAGTCGATTTGCTGATTTGTACAGGAATTTTGGACAAACACAAATCGCTCAATGGGCACATGTTGCTCCATATTGCCCCGAATTTTATCATTGCCGTTGTGGCTGACTATCAATTC
>SKJD01000483.1 GCA_007116095.1 Candidatus Hydrogenedentota bacterium | reverse complement strand
GACACTACTTTGAACCCTGCCGCTTCACCACTTCCAGGCTGCACAGCTCGCCCCATACATACAAAACACACTATATCTACAAATCTTGACATTAACTTAATGATGGTATATTATAGCCTTATAAATTGTTATAAATTATTTATATTGCGCTAAACCTGACCTGATAATGTTGCATAAATGTGAAATTTATTAACATTACGGACCGCAACTGCAAAGCAGAGGAAAACCCGGACTCGGGATCGGGACCCGGTAGCTTTTCCGGCTGACCGCTTACACTTGTGTGCCTTCGCGCAATTCGTGGTTGAATAATGGACATCTCAGCAGCACGCCCCAATCCCCGCCATTACAGCCCCAAACCCTTGTCACACAAGTACTTGCGCCGCCAATATGAATCAAAATTTGCTGTGCTGTCACCTGTCGCTTCCTACTTTTCGCGACATATTGATTTTGTGTGTAAAATGGTATATGCTGAACATCTAAATAGCGTTACAACTTTTAATAATGTGTAATCAATAACAGCGTCGCTGGCATTTGTATCACCTGCAATGCCACACACCGGAAGGAGGTAATCGGTTGGGCGGGAGCCCCAACCCCCAAGAGCGGAGCGCGCCATTTGCGGGCCATTCATGAATATCGGAGTTAACGCTATTTCCCGCGACTGGCCACCTGATAAAGGGCGGAAATGCATTATTGTTTGCGCCCTCCACAGCGAGGATCAAAAATCAAGGAGGAAACTGGATTTATGATTAAGAAACACAAGGGTTTTACCCTGATTGAGCTTTTGGTGGTGATTGCCATCATCGGTATTCTGGCCGCCATTCTACTTCCGGCCCTGGCCCGGGCGCGGGAAGCCGCACGACGCGCTTCATGCGCCAACAATCTCAAGCAGTTCGGTGTGATCTTCAAGATGTACGCCGGTGAAAACCGGGATTACTTCCCGACCAACCAGCGCTGGACGATGAACAACGCGCACACCCTTATGGGCTTTGCGGGCGAATCGCTTTATCCGGACTACTGGAATGACCCGAGCATCGCGATCTGCCCGTCAGACGCCCGTGATGATGGTACGATTCAGGGCCATGCTGTAGGCATCCAGGAAGACCTGGCCGCGCAGATCCAGAATGTCATCGGCGACGATGCCATCACCCAGGCCTGCCGGGCGGTCCTGCTGTCCCACCCGACTTCGTACATCTATATTCCCTTCCCGACACGGACGATGTCGCAGATGCTGCACGTCATCCAGTCGGTGGGATTGCGCCATCGGATCTCTGGCAATATGCAGGTCTTTGGCAATGCGGACCTGGTAGCCCGCAACTGCCCCGATAGCTGGCAGAATGTGATAAGACACTGGGCGGATGAAGATCTGTCCACCAGCGTACTGGAATCCGTCTGGGGCGCTGGCACTACCCACCACCCTGCGACGGGCCTGGACGACGACGGCACGCCGTTGCCGACCTCGTACCCGCGTCTTCGTGAAGGGGTCGAGCGCTTCTTCATCACCGACATCAACAATCCGGGAGCCTCCGCTGCCGGGCAGTCGCAATTCGCCATCATGTTCGACGCCTGGGGCAACTCCAGCTTCGAACACGAGGGCTACACTGGTGGCGGCATGGACCAGGCCACCTTGCGCTTCAACCACGTGCCGGGCGGTAGCAATGTGCTGTACATGGATGGTCACGTAAGCTGGGTGCCGTTGAACAGCGGCTATCCAGTGCAGGCGCCGACCGCCAGCGATATGCATCCGAACGCTTATGCCGTCATCATGGTGCCGCACTGGATGCACCTGGCCGGTGGCTGGGGTTGATCCGGCGTCCTGTAGTGTGATCGCTAGAATTCAATCCGTGTGACTTACCCGGGGTGGGGCCGGCCAATGGCGTCGGCGCCACCCCGATTTTTTTTGGGGGGGAGGGAACGTTGTGGACCGGGCGCTACAGCACCCGGCGTATAACTGTTTCCAGCGCTTCGCCCACGGCGTCAAAGCTGTGTGCCGCTTCAATGCGCGCACGGGCCGAGCCGCCGAGGCGCTGCCGCAGATCGCTGTTCCGGCAGAGCCGCAGCATAGCCCTGGCAAAGGCGTCGACGTCGTTGTCCGGGCAGACCAGGGCGTTCACCCCGTCTTCCAGGCCATGCGCCGCGCCCTGACAGGCCACTACCGCCCGCCCGGCCGCCAGGGCGTTCAACAGTTTCACCGGATACCCCGACCAGGAGACGCGGGGCAGCGCCACCACGGCGTCCCGGGCTAAGAAGGCTTGCATGGCGGCAAAGTCTTCGAGGTGCGCCACGGCGATCCAGGGCCGAGCCGGCACGCTTACCCGACGCTGGTGGGTGGCGATATGCAGTCGCAGGCCCGGCTCCGTCGCATGCAGGCGGGCCATCGCCTCGTAGAGCAGCGGGAGGTTCTGGTAGCGGTCCAGGTTGCCGGTGTAGACGATGTCCACCGGGTCCGCGCCATAGTACGGCTCAGTGAAGTCGCTCAACGCCACGGGCGGCGGCAACACGCTGAGTCGGGAGGCCGCCACGCCACGGCTTTCGAGATAAGCCGCCAGCCGCTGGTGGGGGACAATGCAGTGGTCGGCGCGCCGGGGGAAGGCGGCGTCCAGCCAGGCGCCCGCCCGGATGGCCCAACGACGCTGCTTGAAGTAGTAGGGCAGCTCGTCCTGCATGGCGTTGTGTGCGTGATAAAGCAAGGGCCGCACCCCCGCCAGCAGCCCTGCCAACAGCGCCTCGTAGTTGTGCGCGATGACCGCGTCAATCTGTTCACGTTGCACGATACGCCGCAGCTTTCCCGCCAGCCCCAGGTCCAGCAATGGCTTCGCCCAGGACGGCCCCGCCTGCACCCG
>SKJD01000382.1 GCA_007116095.1 Candidatus Hydrogenedentota bacterium | reverse complement strand
GCGCCCCAGCAGCCGCAATGCCTCATCCTCCCACTGCAAGGTGGTGATCAGGGGGCTGAACCGGTCCTGTTCTCCGATGATGTTGTCAAAGAGCGTCTGCTGTTCACGCATGGCCTTGGCAACGGCGTCGTCTTCCGGCAAGGTATTGAGTAACTGCCGCTGCTCCTTGGCATATTGTTGCAGGTTAAAGAGCAGGATGGCTTCGTCCGTATCGTTTGCCGGCATGGCCTCGGTCCCATAAAAGGCGGGCAGCGGATGCCGCGCATACGAGAGCGCTTCCTCAATGGTCTCCGGGTGGGAACCCAGGAGCAGGTAGGTCCCCAGGCTGCTAAAATGCAATTGCCCGGAGGGGTGTTGCAGGACACGGTCGCCGTCCTCGGTGAGGTATACCGCGTCTTCCGCTCCGGCTTGCAACGCCCGGGCTTCCAACGGCTGCAAGGCGTTCTCCGGGTCCCGCAGCGGCAATACCAGCACCCAACGGGTATCCTCCGGTCTCGCGGCTTCCAGCGCTTCCAGTTGGGCGGCGGCATCGTCTTCCGCCGACGCTGTAGCGGTGAAGTCGGCGTCAAAATCCAGCCAGAAAAAGGCGCCAAGGGCGTCCTGGGTATCCACCCCCAAGGCGTGCAGTTGCTGCACCACCCCGAGCTCGCCGTCGTGTTCCACCCCGACCCCCTGGGCCAGGTAGGCGGCCCAATCGGCGTTGAGCGCGTCCGGGTCCCAGCCTGGCGAGGCATGGCGTCGCAGGAGCGGCATCAGGCGTGCGTCCACGAGGCGTTCCAGCGAAGGGACCACCAGACCGACATGGGCTTCTTCCGGCAGGAAAGACCATACATTCAGGTCCTCCATGCCCGCTGGAAGACCTTCCGTCCGGCGTGTTGTAACAGCGGGCGTTTCTTCTGCCGTCTCCGGTTCCGTCAGGGCGGCTTCTTCCGTCGCTTCCTCGGGCGTATCCTTGTCCCTGCCGCAACCGGTTAATCCCAAGGCAAAAACACACAGAAAAATCAGGAAGAGGCGGGTTAAAAGAGATGTTTTAATTGTCATGGTGCGGTGTTTCGCGCCTTGCGACTCGGCGTCGGGCGTGACTGGATGCGGGTATGCATAGCTCATATGTCATTAATTCTCCGAATAATAAGGGGTGTGGTCGCTGCTTTGGGCCTGTAAACCCACAAAGTATGGATAATCAGGCGGCATAATTCAAGCTTTCACCGCTCCGCGCCCGGGTATCGCGAAATTTTCCCCAATATGCTATGCTGTACCGGTTGACGCACATCGCGTAATTGGAGTTCAACAACGCCAGGGAGTAGTCAAATCGAAACCATGCGCAATACTTGCACGCACCCCGTTTTCATCGCCCTCTTGCTCATCGTTTTATGCACGACTTTGCTTGCCGGACCGGCCTCGGCCCAACAGCGGCCTGTACGCATCATGCCCCCCTTGGCGGCGGGCTCCCTGTATCCGGACAACCCCGAGACGCTCTTTGAAGTCGTAAAGCGGAATTTGGAAGAAGCCGATACCCCACGGCGCGAGGAACGCCTGATCGCTACTATCGTGCCGCATGATGGCTACGGTCTATCCGGCGATGTCGCTGCACATGCGTTCAAA
The DNA here is from genome assembly GCA_007116095.1 of Candidatus Hydrogenedentota bacterium. Taxonomy (GTDB): domain Bacteria; phylum Hydrogenedentota; class Hydrogenedentia; order Hydrogenedentales; family SCBR16-9; genus SCBR16-9. The sequence continues at coordinate 1,246 of SKJD01000382.1, read as the reverse complement.
CACCTGCGACAAGGGGAGTTCGAGCGGGTGATGATTTTGGGCGCGCCGCACTACAGCACTTTCGAGGGCTGCTCCATTCCGGCCGTCTATGGGTATGAGACGCCGTTGGGGATCGTGCCGATCGACATGCATGCGGTGGAACAGCTTACCCGCTCACCCCTCATCTCTGCCCGTTCGGTGCGTTCCGGCTCCCAGGGTGGCCGTTCAAACCTACATGAAATCGAATATTCCATTGAGATGGTATTGCCCTTTCTGCAAATGACGATTCACAACTTCAGCATCATCCCCATCATGGTCGGTGATTTGCGGGACGCCAGCCAGAACTACAATGAGAACATCATCAAGGCCGCCGCGGAGGGGATTAGCCGGGAACTGGATGATCGCACGTTGTTGGTAGTCAGCACCGACTTAATCCATTTCGGAAACGATTTCAGCTACCGGCCCTTCAATACGCATATCCTGGACCGGATATTTACCCTGGACCACGATATCATTGATCGCATTATCAACCTGGACACCAACGGGCTGCAGGCGATAGTCGAGGAGACCGGAGCGCCTATCTGTGGGCTGAGCGCCTTGCAGGTCTTGACGAAGCTGCTCCCCCCCAATGTCCGGGGAGAATTGTTGGCTTACGACACTTCCGGGCGCAAAACGGGACAATATGAGCGCGCCTCCATCAGCTATGCGGCCATCAACTTTTATGAAACCCCGGAGCGGACGGTTCGGCCCGAGTCGCGGGAGCCGGTGGTGTTGCGGATGAATCCGGACGAAGAGGTGGTGGAAGGCCGGACGCCCCGGCGCCGTGAGAGCATTCAGTTGACCCTTCCACCGGGCAGCCGGTATAACCGGGGTGGCGCGGAAGAGAACCTGGAAGGTGAACCAGCGGAGCAGGACGCACCCCCGGAAGCTCCAGCGGAATAGGAGGTAAACTCCGATGAAGAATAACAACGTGGATACAGCGGCGTTTCTGAACCCCGAAGAACAAGCCACATTGCGCGAAATAGCCCGGGAGACCCTGGAGTACTTTGTCGGCCAGGGCGAAATGCTCGACTTGCAGGGCTACAGGTTGAGCGATAACCTCCAGGCGGACGGCGCGGCCTTCGTAACCTTGCGCTACCAGGATGCATTGCGCGGCTGTATCGGCCATACCCGTTTCCTGCAGCCGCTGGTCCATTCGGTGCGTGAAAATACCGTCAATGCCGCTGCGCGCGACCCGCGCTTCGGCCCCTTGACAGCGCAGGAGGTG
>SKJD01000373.1 GCA_007116095.1 Candidatus Hydrogenedentota bacterium | reverse complement strand
GACCGCTTGCCAGCTCAGTTCGACGCCGTTGCGCAGCCCGGAGACCGCTTGCAGACCTTCCGGGGCCTTGGGCCCTTCGCAGCCCGTGGCGATGATGGCGTCTTCGTAAGCGAAGGCCAGCGGCTGGGCCTGGGGATTCGCCACACTGGTCTCGTGCATGTTGCCCATGATCAGCAGGCTCTCCCCCGCCTGATGATCGGGATGGATGCGTACCGCGAAAGTGAGCAGGCGTCCCGGCGCGATGGGGTTGTTGTTCAAGCCCATGATCACGATGCGGAAGCGGCCTTCTTCGGCAAATACCTGACCTTTCACTTGTTTCTCCGCCGCCAACACCGGCTCGCCGACCCGAAAGGGTCCCCGGCGGTAATCGGCATGACCGTGTGCATCCTGAAGTACCTGCCCGTTGGCGCCGTGCATGATCAATTCGAAGTACTCCTCCTCAATCCGCAGCTTTTCCGGATCAAAGAGCAATTCCATGCTGATGCTGGACGGCGCCGTGGCCGACTTCAGGGCATCCTTGTCGTATTCCAGATTAAGCGCCACCTCCACCGTATCCCCCGGGTTCCCCACACGGGCCTGCATGGAGAGCAGGAGCTCGCCCGCAACAGCCTCGGGGAGCAATACGCCCTGCATTCCCGGCAACCCCAGCACAAGCATCCCGCCGATCATCCAGCGCCCCAGCCGACGTCGCCAAGTCCAATCACCACCTACAGTCCGTGGCTTCATACGATTACTCCCTGTAGTGGGCGCCCACCGGGGCGACACCCTTATATACAAGCCGTCATTCTGCCAGAATCGCGACTTATGCTAAAAAAAATACTGCACTAAACTTGTTATACGAACGCTGCACAGTGTACGATTTGGCCCATGATTCAGGTAACATGCGCACATTGCGGACTCAGCATTTCCGTACCCCCTACTGTACAAGGCAAGGTGGGTATTTGTTTCAATTGCGGCCAAAAAATCCAGGCGCCCCGCCTCGCCGCCATCAAACAGCACCAGGACCTCAACTTCGATCCCGGGGACCGTATTTCGGACCGCTACATTATAGAGCATAGCATCGGCAAGGGCGGCATGGGCGTCGTCTACAAGGCGCAGGACACGCTGATCAACGAGACGGTCGCCCTGAAATTCATGAGCCCCCGCATGCTCCGCACGCAGCATGGCAAGAAGCTCTTTTTGCAGGAGGCCCAGATCGCCCGGCGGCTGCGTCATGACAACATCGTCGCGGTGCATGATGTGGCCTGGACCGACGACGGCATCCTCTACCTCTCCATGGAATACGCCGAGGGACAGTCCCTCCGTCGGCTCCTGCGCCAGCAGCGCCAAGACCGCAGCTTCCTCTCTATACGCCTGGCGGTGCATTTCATGGGACAGATGCTGGACGCGCTGCACTACGCCCACCGCACCGTGATCCACCGGGACATCAAGCCGGAGAACGTGATGGTCCAGCCCGGCGAAGTGGTGAAGGTGCTCGACTTCGGCCTGGCCAAGGCGGTGCACGAAGAATATATCAGCGCCGCAGCCAGTCCAAACCCCATACAGAACAACAGCCGGGACGCGGAATCCACGCCGAATATGCCCTCGCAGAGCAAGTTCAAGGGCACTTTCGCCTACGCCGCTCCGGAGCAGAAACAGCGCTTCCCCATCGACCTGCGCGCCGATATTTTTGCCGCCGGACTGGTCTTTTACGAGCTGTTGACCCTACGCACCCCCCTGGACGAAGCCATCCCCGCGGAAAAGGCCCGGGCGGACATCGCCCCCTCCCTGCTCGAAGTGTTGAACAAGGCCCTGCAACCGGAACGGGAAAACCGCTGGACCTCGGCGATGGACTTCAAACAGGCCCTCGACAGCGCCTACCAGCACTCCTACAAGCCGCAGGTGAATATTGTCTCCTCGAACGCCGCTGCCGGCAAGGCCAGCACCGAACAGATGGTGCACCTGGAAGGCGGCAGCTTTCTCATGGGGAATAACCAGGTACGCGAGGAAGCGCCGGAAGCCGAGATGGTCGTGGCGCCCTTCTGGATCGACCTCTACCCCGTAACGATGCGTGACTACATGGCCTACGTCAAGGCGACCGGGGCCACCCCCCCAAAATACCACCGCGATACCCGCTACAACGGCCCCGAACAACCCGTCATCGGCGTCTCCTGGAGCGAAGCGCAGGCCTACGCCGCCTGGGCCGGCAAGTCGCTCCCCAGCGAGCTGCAATGGGAATTCGCCGCCCGGGGCAAGCAGAACCGCCGCTACCCCTGGGGCAGCCTCCCCCCCGACAGCACCCGCTGCAACTTCTCCGACTACCTCGGCATGACCGCCAATGTCACCATGCACGACGGCGGCGCCACCCCGGAGTGCATCTGCGACCTGCTCGGCAATGTCTGGGAATGGACCGTCGACCCCTTCGCACCCTACGCCCTGCTGCGCCAGAACCCCGAGGCCGCCGCCGGCATCCCCCGCAAAGCCGCCCGCGGCGCCAGTTGGAAATCCCCCGTCGAAGAACTCCGCTGCACCATCCGACAGGGCTTCTTCCCCGAATCCCGCCTGGAAATCCTCGGCTTCCGCTGCGTCCTCAACGACGCCCTCTGAAGCCGGCCTATTGTGGACAATGTGGACAATGTGGACAATGTGGACAATGCGGACAAAACATATCAGCCCCTATCCACCAAGTCCTTCCGGGACACATGGCTGTAAGATGCCATGTTACATTTCTGTCCTGTTTTTATATCGCGCTAGATATCTACCTGCGCAGGCATAATGGGGAGCCCCCCGCCAGTTTGCACCGGCGCTGTGAAAGTGCCTACACTAAAGCAATGCGCCTGACCGTGTCGTGTGGATAGGGTGGGCGCATG
>SKJD01000330.1 GCA_007116095.1 Candidatus Hydrogenedentota bacterium | reverse complement strand
TCGGCGCGATCGTAGATGACTTTGGAGCCGCGTTGGGCGGCGCCGGATTCGAGGAAGTAGACTCCAAGGCGATCCCCGCCGCGAATGATGGCCGAAGTGTCGATGCCGAATTGCCGCATGTAGTTCTCGCAGGCGTCCCCGAGATCATTCTCGGGCAAGCGCGTCACAAACATGGCGTGCATGCCATACTGCGCGAGACTGGCCGCGACATTCGCTTCGCCACCCGCAAAGGTAACATCAAAAGCACGGGCCTGCACAAAACGCTGAAAGCTCGGAGTCGACAAACGCATCATGACTTCGCCGAAGGTAACTATTTTTTTCATCGAAAATTCCTTTATGATGGTAATGTGAATGGTGTGATGGAACAAGCATGGGCCTAATGCTATTGGCCCAAACCTGCAATAATTGCAAGACGCATGCCCACACACTGCCCAAAGGTTATAGTATCAATTTCCGCTTTATCAGGCCAATTTAATGACAGGAATCAAAAGGAGACTCAATCCCTACCATGAAAATTACCGATTACCAGGTCCGTGTCGTCGCCACGCCCTGGCGCAATTTGACCTACCTGTTCCTGCAGACGGACACAGGCATTCGCGGCATCGGCGAAGCGCGGGTGGTGGACAAAACCCATACCGTGGTGGAATTTCTCCGGGACAAGCGCAAACACATCGTCGGTTTTGACGTGCACGACATTGAAGCCATGTTCCAGCGCATCACCCGCAACGACTTTGGTTCTGCCGGCGAGGTCGCCATGACAGGCCTGGCGCTGGTGGAAATGGCCTGCTGGGATTGCATCGGCAAGGAAGTCAACCTGCCGGTCTATAAGCTCTGTGGGGGCCAGGTCCGGGACCGAATCCCCGCCTACGCCAATGGGTGGTACACCAACGAGCGCAGTCCGGAGGCTTTCGCCGCCGCCGCGAAGCGCGTGGTGGACCGCGGCTACCTGGGCTTGAAGTTCGATCCCTTTGGCAACGGTGACCTGGAGTTGACACGCGACGAATACCGCAAGTCCATCGAATTGATCGAGGCCGTGCATGATGTCGTAAAAGACCAGGCGCAGATTTTTATCGAGATGCATGGCCGTTTCGCACCCCATCAAGCCGTGGAGATAGCACGTGATATTGAGCACATGAAACCGGGCTGGATCGAAGAACCTTGCCGTCCAGAAGACCTCGGCGCCCTGGCGATGGTCGCCCGTCACACCACCATACCCATAGCCACTGGCGAGCGGCTTTACAACGCCATGCAATACCGCGAACTCTTCCCCCTGCGGGCCGTGCATATCATCCAGCCCGACATCAACCAGTGCGGTGGCTTCCTGGAGACGAAGAAAATCTGCGCCACGGCGGAGAGCTATTCCGTGATGGTCGCCCTACACAATGTCGGGGGCATCGTCTCGACCACGGCGGCCTTACACCTTATGGCCGGGCTGCGTAACGGGAAGGTGCTGGAGCATTTCAACGACTTCGCAGACGAGGATATCAAGCAGGCCGGTAGCCCCTACCCCGAAGTGGTGGACGGTCATTTTGCATTGCCGCAAGGGCCTGGCTGGGGCGTGGAAATGAACGAGGAATTCCTGCGCTCAACAGCGGCCCAGCCCATTGACGGCGTTATCCCCGATCCGGGGCTGAACATGTTCGTCAATCCGGAATGGAACCGCCGGGGACGCTAAGACAATTCAGCCCCCGAGTTCGACGCAGCGATTGCGATAGTGCAGGTACTCTTCCAGAGGCACCTCTTCCGGTACGCCGTGATCACAGGTCGGGATATAGCCGCCCCGTGCACGCATGGCGGGCAGGATGGCCTCGACATGCCGGTCGATGGCGTCTTTTCCGGCGGCCAATATGCGCTTGTCGATGCCTCCGGAGATCACCAGACCCGGATGCTGGCGGCCTATCGCCACGACATCGTTGCCAGAGGCCACCTCAAAAGGTTGCATGGCGTCCATGCCCAATTCCTGATAGACCGGGATCACAGTCTCCAAATTGCCATCCGTCGCCAGGTGAAAATACAGATGTCGATTTCGGTCCCGCTGGCGTGATTTTATATTACTGATTAATTGCTGGTAATACGGAAAGAGAAACGCCCGCATCATGTCCGGCGAAATCAGAGGACCGTGGTTGAAGCAGATGTCTTCATCCAGCAGCAGCTCGTCCAGGGTAACGTATTCCTGATGGCGGGCAATCACCCCATCGGCAAGTTCAAACCAGGCCGCCATGCACGCATGCACCAACGTCGGGTCTTCACAGACCATGTAGAGCACGCCCTCCGGACCCATCAGGCTGCGCAAGTACATGTAACCGCCGACGACATACTGCCCGATTATCAGCCCCTGCCCCGCCTGCTGCCGGGCCGAAACCATGCGTTCCTCCAAATCCTGGTAGCGCGACGGGGTCTCGGGATTCATCCGCCACTTGACGTCTTCCTCCCAGGTCTTCCAGTCCTTTACGGGGTGATCGATATATTCCGGCATGAAGCCGTCCCGGCGGCCCTTGAAGTACAGGACATGTCGTCCGGCAAAGTCCCGCTCGACCTCATAGGCGCCGCGGTCTTCGATGACCTCTATTGTAAACTCCGGATCGAAGGCCGCTTCACAGCCCCCCAGGCCAAAAAGGTAGTGGTTCCCCGGCGGATCGTAGTGAAACAGTGCGGCCAGATCAGCGTCCTTCGGCAGGCCCTGCTGATGCCAGGCTTCCAGACAGTAATACCCGAATTCCCGCTGAAACAGTGGGGCCTCGGGCGTGATGGCATAAGTATCACGCAATTTTTTCGCAGATGGATGCCAGGTGTTCTTTGGTGGCAAGGAATCCACACCCGTTATGTGGGTATCCTTAATCTCATTTTCGTGT
>SKJD01000004.1 GCA_007116095.1 Candidatus Hydrogenedentota bacterium | reverse complement strand
TGGGCATTGTAAAGCCGCCAAGGTTAGCTTGTAAACTCCCTTTCACCCCCGCACTCAGCCCCGGAAACGCAGGCGATAACGCAGGACGTAGACCCAGCCCAGGAGGAAGTCGGGAAAGAGTCGGGCGGTAGCGGTGGCGAAGGCAGCGGCGTGGGACACAGGCCAGCCCCACCAGGGCCAGAGCCGGGCAGCCCGGCTTTTATTCCGCCAGTCTCGCCGAAACGCCCGCCAGCCGCTGCGCCGTCGCAGAAATTGCTTGTCCATGCGGAAGTCCACGAGGTAGGCCGGCAGGTTGCCCATGTGGTAGCCCACAGCCAGCAGTTGTATCCAAAGATCAAAGTCCTCGCCCAGTTCCCGTGAACGGTAGTCCGTCGGAAAGGGATGCGCCTGGAGGAGCGCTGTGCGGATCAGGACCGTGGAATTGCCGATGGGATTGAAACAGCAGGCAGCGCGGCAGATGCCCCGGTGCGTTACTGGAACCTGGCGCATGGCGATGACCTGGCCGTCATCATCAATCACGCGGTACCACGAGCCGACCAGGTCAAGTCCCGTCTCCTCGATATGGCGGTATTGCTCTTCAAGACGCTCGGAGTGGTTCAGGTCGTCCGCGTCACAGATGGCAATATAGCGCCCCCGCGCCGAGGCTATCCCCACATTGCGCGCCTGCGCCGCGCCCCGGTTCTCCGGCTGGGGCAGCAAGCGGAAGCGTGGGTCCGCCGCAACGAGTTCCTGGAGCCAGGCATGGGTTTCCACCGAAATCGGCCCGTCCAGGACCAGCAGACACTCGAAGTCCCGGAAGCTTTGCGTCCGAATACTCTCCAAGGTCGCCCGCAGGTGCGCGAAGTCATCCTGCATGAAGGTCGCCATCACCACACTGATTTCCGGCGTCGCTTCAGGCATCAGTAAATATCCTCCGCCAGGGCCTCGGTCACCCGGCGATGGGTATAGGCCGTGGGATGCCCGTCGGGATACTCCACGACGACTGCCTCCGGAACCTCGTCCAGCAGTTCACTATAATTCAGCAGCACTATGGGCCGACGCAGGGACGATCGCTTGCCCTGCGCCTGAAGACGCGCCAAGGCCGCCTCAAGTTCCTCTATCGCATCGGCCCCGGGATAGTTCAGCACATAGAGCTGCACATCATCAAATTGAGTCTCCAGATACCGGGCCGAAGCGTGGAAGAGATGCGCCGCCAGGTCATAGTCTTGCCGTCGCAGGCGCGGTGGCCAGTCCAACTGAAAGTATTCCAGCGTGCGACTCAGGCTCGCCAGGCGGTAAAGGCGTATGCGGAAGGGCCAGGCCTCCTCGAAGCTCCCCCGGTAATGAAGCTGCCCCCGGTCCAGTGTGACACAGGGCAGGATCGGACCCCAGGTGCTGAGCAGACGCATGTTCCCCACGGCCCGCATGATCTGGTCGCGAAAAAGCGAATAAACCACGATCCCCGCCGACTCCTCCACCCCGGACAAGACGTCCATCTCGGTCAGTTGTAAATAAAGGTGTTGCGGTCCGTGCCCGCCGTAGCCATAGTTGTAGGCGTGATGCTCCGGGGCCAGTGCGGCGAACTGCGCGGGCAAGGTCTCGTCATCCGCGACGCCTTCCCCGAAGGTGAAGGAGCAGCCAAAGAAGAGCGCGAAGCGCTCGCGGGTCGCCGTGTTCGTCTGGGGTGTGATGCGGCGACGGTGGGCGTCCGTACGGTACAGGGTCTCATAGATTACCGTCTCGCCCCGGCGTAGGGTCTGGACAGACTCCCGGTTCGGCTGCGCCCGATAACCCAGCACCGGATCATGCGACCCCAAGCCGTGAAAAGCGACCTCCAGCGGCGGTGGGGCCTGCTTCGCGGCCCGATTCAAGAGAAAGGTGCAGGTACCCTCTATGAGCGCCAGCAAGCCCACAAATATCCCCAGGCTCATCCCCAGGGCCAGCACCCCAGAATGCCGACGCAACAAATATCGCAGCAATCTCTTCATAGTTTGTGAAACCATACCTCCGCACCTGCCCGCCCCGCGTTTTACTCCACCACCGGCAAGTACAGAGCGCTGGGGTAAACGCCGCCCAGATGCACCGTGTTGCGGGCCGGGCGACCGCTCTCAGCTACCAGTTCGCCTTCCGTGTCATATTCCGGGAAGTCTTCGCCGGTATTCGGGTTCACCTCGAAACGTGGGTAGTTGCTGCTGGAGATGTGTAACCCAATCCGGTGCCCTGTGTTGAAGACCCAGGCCAGGCTCCACAGGTCTATCTCCAACGTCACAACCTCCGCTTCCGATTCCAGCGGCGGCGCGACACGATCATAGCCGTCTCGCGTCTTCACCCGCCGGATGTTGTCTACAATCAGCAGCTCGCGTCCGTCACCGTCGGGGTAGAGGTCCAGCAGCTTGGCCGTGAAATCCGTGTCCGGGGCGTCCGAGCTCACATGTAGCACCACGCGAATGCGACCGACGGCCTCCAGTGGCTCGGACAGTGGCGGCGTGGCGAAGCGCAACAAGTCCGTGCGTTCCTGACTCTCCGGGCGTTGATCGTAAGGGCCCATCGGCAGGAAGAGGTTGTGCCCGCCTTTCGTTGGGTAGGGGTCCGCGGGGTCAAAGGTGAAGGACTGCGCAATGGCTTCCGCCGGGGCTTCTGTGTCGTCCAGGCGGCCATCCTGATGCAGGTAAAACGCGCGCTCCGTCGTGGGTAGCGGTGGCCAGGCCTCCGCCGTGCGCCATTCATTGCCCGGGGCCTCGGGGTCGTTGTCCGCGCCATAGACCCAGTAATGCACCTTGGGGATATCGTCCAGGGCATCCGCCTTGTCCCGCACGTAGTAATCCAGGAAGGCATGTCGTATAGCCTCGATATCCAGGTCCATGCGGTGATCCGG
>SKJD01000069.1 GCA_007116095.1 Candidatus Hydrogenedentota bacterium | reverse complement strand
GGCGGCGGCGTGTTCGGCACATTGCCCAGACCGTGCGGGGCGTCGTTCATGTTGAGCACGCAGTGCACCCGAGAGATCTTGCCCAGGATACCGGATTGTACAATGTCCACCACATGGTGGTAGTTGTCGGTCGCATGGATTTGCGTGCCGACCTGGGTGATCCGGTGGTTCAGGCGTGCTGCCTTCAACATGGCCTGGCCTTCAATCGGCGTGAAGCACATGGGCTTTTCGCAATAAATGTCCTTGCCCGCTTCACAGGCCATGATGGAAACCAGCGGATGCCAGTGGGGCGGCGTGGCGCAGACAACGGCGTCTATGTCCTGGCGTTCCAGCAAATCCCGGAAGTCATGATAGCCCTGGGCTTTGCCGCCGGTGCGTTCGATGGCCGCCGCCATGTTGACATCATAGACATCGCTGATGGCCAGCACTTCCACGTCGTCATGCCGCATGAAGTGGTCCAGCAAGTACATACCGCGCCCGGCGACCCCGATGAAGCCCAAGGTGATCTTTTCATTGGGCGTGGCCCGACCCGGCGCCACGCTGGCCGCGATATTCGGCGCATCCGCCCGGGCCACCTGGAAGGCCCCGCTTGATTGACTGCTGGTGGTGCAGCTCGCCCCCACGCCGGCGCTGAGTCCGGCCAATGTCGACAGGTGTAGAAATTTTCTACGACTTACATCGCGCATACCCATAAACCCTCCGGTCGCCCTTGCGACCTGTAAAACACGTTATACAATGGTAATTCCCCGCTAACTCACATGGGAATACAATAGTTGATTCATATAGCATGGGCTGATTTACATTGGAAAATCAAGCCGAACAGAAAGCTTCTCGCAAAGGCGAAAATCAGCTTAGCTGCTTATTGCCAACGGGGTAAGGGATGCTCCCGGTCGGTCAGGGGTAGATCAACACGGCCACCGTGCAATGGGGTTTCAAATACGGCCTGGATCATTTCCGTGGCGTTGCGTCCGTCTTCGAGGTTGACCTTCGGTGCACGGTCTTCTTCGATGGCCTTGATGAGATCGTCGATGATCGGGGCGTATTGCATAACCATCAGCGGTTCGCGGCGCTCCACTTGCGGGCGATCGGGTAGCCGTTGCCATTCGCTGTTGCGTCCGCCCGGCGCCCAGGTTGGCTCTTCAATAAAGGCAATCTGCGGCATGGTGGTCATCCGGATGGTGGCGATGCCCCGGCTGCCGTAGAAATCCAGCCCCCAGCGTCCGGGAAATTCGTCATCGTGTTTCTTGGAAGCAAAGCTGCCCTGCACCGCGTTGTCGAAGCCGAAGATCGCGTGGATACTGTCGCCAACCACCGGCCCGAGCGGCTCACTCGCCTCACGGACATCTTCGGGCGTTACCTGGCGGCCGTCCTGCGTGATGTCGGCCATGCACCACTGCGGCTTGCCCAGGAAATAACACATCATGTCGAAATTGTGAACGCCCAGCACCACCAGGTCCTCACCGCCGGCCCGGTGGTCTTCCTTGCCCCGGCCCCGCACTTCAAGCAGCTCGCCGATCAGGCCTTCTTCCATGATGAGATGCTTGGCATGGGCCACCTCGGCCGCTGCCCGGAAATTAAAGGCAATCGTCCACTTCAGGTTTTTGGCCTGCATGGCGTCAATCACAGCGTCCGCCTCGGCCAGGTCCACCGTGAAGGGCTTCTCGATGATGCCGTGGGCGCCGACCTCGGCGCAGGCAAGCAGGTATTCCTTGTGGTGAATCGTCCAGCGGGGGGCAATGGAGACCAGATCAGGTTGCTCCGTCTCCAACATTTCCCGGTAATCGGCGTAGGTGCGCTGCGCATCGCATTCCTCGGCGCGTTGCGCCCGGCCCGCCTCATCCGGGTCCGCCAGGCCGACGACCTCCACATCATCCCGCAGCGCCCACATCATATGCAGGTTGTGGCCGTAGCCACCCTGTTGGGTATCGCCAATCACACAGGCCCGGTACTTGGCGCCCGCGTCCTTGGCGTGGACCCGGGTCGACTGGCTATAGATCAAAGGCGCGGCCATGGTGGCGGCTGCGGTGCGATACAGAAAATCACGTCGCTTCATCTTGTCGTCTCCATCGGTTTGTTACAAGCAACACAAGCTTCCATCCTACCCCCTGACCAGACAAGCAGTCCAGTTTTCAGGGATGGCGCATATTGGCTATACCGCTTTGCTGCGTTTGGGCGGACTGATCGGAGATTGTGCTTCCTGCTCCTTATCAGCCTCATGTTCCGGCGGCTTTTTGGCCATGGGGTTCGGCTGAAAGGTGACCTTTTCAGACGGATCATGCAGGCGCAGCACTACCTGCATCCCCAGGGCGCAGGCCAGCTCGGCGATGCTTTCCAGCGTAAAATTGGCCGACTCATGCAATACGCGCCCGACATACTGTCGCGACTTCCCCAGCCGCCGCGCCAGTTCCGCCCGCGAGATGCCCTGCTCATCCATCACCCGCCAGATATCCTCGACGAACATGGTCTTCAGGTACTCGGCGATGAATTCGGGGTCGCTGCTGAGGTTGAGATCAGTATGATGTGATTTGAGTTTGTCGAGGAGTACATCGGTGTCCTCAACATCTTCCAATGCTTCGCCTACAATCGCTGGGAGGTTTTCTTTATCTATTGAGCTCATAACCAGCTCCTTACGGATATATTTGCCATTCATGACCTGAAAGTAGATTTTGCGCATTTCCGCGGCTATATGAAAAGCTTTGTTCTGAAGTTTAGGGCTGGAATGTGCTTTCCAATACATGTTGGTGCACACAATGATGTCTGTCGTTCCTTCATCATAGAAAAAGAACAGGCGGGCCTGACCGCCTTTCATTTCAAAAATGCCTTCAAGCCCTTTTCCGATGCCTGGCCGGACCTTGGT
>SKJD01000366.1 GCA_007116095.1 Candidatus Hydrogenedentota bacterium | reverse complement strand
GCCCGTAGAAAATATTCCGGTTCGAGCGTATGGCGTTGACTTGCAGGTTGCGAAAGCTCAACACGGCTCCTTTGGCGCGGCCAGTGCTGCCGGACGTGAAGACAATGGTGCAGGGTGCGTCCCGATCCAGGGTAACGAAAGCATCGGAGGCCGGATAATTCGCCAGCATCGCACTTGAAACTTCCAGCGCGGTACAATTAGCAGGCGCTTCGGCGCATTGGACAGCATCCGCGGCAATCCAGTATCGGCAGGCCACATCCCGGGCCATTTCCCGCCGGGTTTCCGCCGGAATCGCGGGATTGATCGGGCAGGCCACGGCGCCCAGCCGATACAAGGCCAAGAGCAACGCGATATAGGTCGGGCCGGTCGGCAGCAACAGCGCAATCCGGGCCTCAGGACCAACACCGGCTTCCTGCAAGCAAGCGGTTGCCTGACTTACCCGCTGTGCTAACGCCTGGTAGCTGACCATGCCAGCGGCATCCCGGAGCGCGGGGGCCTCGGGTGTAGCCCCCGTCCAAGTCTGGAGGGGACAGGGAATTTTATGCATCTTTGGCGCCATTTTCCAGTGAATTGGACCTTCATGGGTGTATTGAATAGCCACAGCCGTGTATTGGCGGGCATCATAGAGAATTCATTGCAATCTTTGCAATACCTTGGCCGGCCTCGGGTGGCCGGAAACAATGGGGCCTGTCGTTACAGTCTCTAATGTATGCTTGCGGGCATACGTGTGATTAAAAAATTTTCTGCGGCGCCGTTAAAGCATCAAGCAGTTTTTTCGTGCAGGGTTGACTATGGAATTTTTGTCTGAGTTTTATCAAAACAACGCGTTCTGGTTCTTGCCCATCATGATCTTTGTGGCGCGGGTTGCCGACGTTACCATCGGCACCTTGCGTATCGTCTTCGTGTCGCGGGGCCTGAAGGTGCTGGCCAGCACCACGGCGTTCTTCGAAGTGCTCATCTGGTTGTTGGCCATGGCCCAGATCATGCAGAACCTGGACTCGGTGTTTAACGTGTTGGCCTATGCGGGCGGCTTCGCCACGGGAAATTACCTCGGACTGCTCCTCGAGGAGCGCATCGCCATGGGCTATCTCCACATGTCCATTTATATGCGCAAGAACCCGCAGATTCTGGTGAAGCACCTACGCAAGGCGAATTTCGGCGTGACCACAATGAACGCCAAGGGCACCCAGGGCGGGGTACGTATTATCATAACCATAATAAAGCGAAAAAACCTGCCGATCGCCACCGTCATTCTGCGGAAATACGCGCCCGAGGCCTTTGTCACCATCGACGACGTGCGCACTGTTGCCGGCGGCGTCTTCCCGCACCTGCGCTCGCAACAAGTACGGAAGTAGCCCCTGCGAGTTCACGGTGGGTCCTCCAGCCAAAATGCCATCTGTCGCATCCCCGACGGGGATTATGGTATAAATATATTGCTTACAAGAAAAAATTCAGGGCCAAAAGCCTAAACCGGTAAACTGAGATTATTGTATCATTGAGGAGCAAATCATGCGTTACTACAAAGTGATGTTGGGGGCTTTTGCCATATTGCTGATGATCGGTAGTGTTACGGGATGCAACACATTCCGGGGCATGGGCCAGGATGTGCAAAAAGGCGGTCAGGCGATAGAGGGCGCCGCTTCACGGTAAAACTTCTTCAAACACCACCCACAAGACAATCATTGACACGGGGAATTCCGCACTTGCGCGGGGTTCCCCGTGTTTTTTAGGTCCATTTTTCCGTTGTTATACCAAAACGGATTCGCCTTCAGCCGACAGGGTCTTCGCCCAAGAGAATACGCAGGGCGGCGTTGGCCTGATGATGTGCGGCCACCCCAACCCGGGGGGCCATGAGCCCCGTGCCCGGAGCGGCGGCGGTAGTTAAATCCCCCACCAGCACCACGTTCTTGCCCTGTTTCCGGGTGACCACCGTATTGCTTGGCATGTGGCCGGCCAACCCGGTCGCCATGACCAGCGGGGTTTGGGGCATATGACTTACCACGCACGTCATCAGCATGGCCTTTTGGTCCGCCGCGTCAAAGGCTTCCACCAACACATCAACTTCTCCGTAAATCTCCGGTATATTCTCCGGCGTCAGTCGAAGATTATGCGTTTCCACCTGTACATAGGGATTGATGCGGGCGAGATTTGCTTGCATGGCGGCCACCTTCGGTTGGCCGATCTGGTCCACGAAGAATTGTTGCCGGTTGAGGTTGCTGGGCTCCACGACATCAAAATCCACGAGAATGAGCTTGCCCACCCCGATACGCGCCAGCGCCACCGCCACCGCCGTGCCCAGACCGCCTACGCCAGCTATGCCCACTACCGACTGCTTGAGACGCCGATGCACCCCCGGCGTATGGCGCGCCGCCATCAGGGCTTCCAGGGTCTCCTTCGGCGGCGTGACGCCCCGCTCGATCAGCACGACTGAATCGCCGTCTCCCAGTGTGACGTCCTGTTGGGCGGGCGCGCCATTGTATACCAGGACATCGGCCTGGGGATTAATCTGCTCCCGCAGGGCGTACAGCGAGGTCCCGGCGGGGATGGTGTAGGGTGCTTCCGCAAGCAGTATGGTGATCTTATCAGGCATAAAATAGAGTGGGCTCCTGTAAACAACAATGGTTTTCACATCCGACCTACGGACCTGGCAAAAATTCCAAGCCCAGCCGGGCTTCCAGGTCCGCGCCTATTATACCTATCCCGACCGGAGGCTGCATAGCGACGCGCCAGGCAAGCTGCATTTTTGGTTTACAAAAATCGCGGGAGCCGCTTCCCCAGGGGGATGGGTGACTCCCGCGCACTCAAATCACATTACGATGTCAATCAGGCTCCAAGGCTTGAAGCCAACCTACTTACGACAGT
>SKJD01000287.1 GCA_007116095.1 Candidatus Hydrogenedentota bacterium | reverse complement strand
GCATCTGGGACTGGGGGCGGCGGCGTTTGGCCTGGGTACGCTGTTGCACCGCTCGTTTTCCATGTCGGAGGCTTTGGCCGCGACAGCGGCGGAGACTGGCGCGAAACAGCCCAACATCCTGTTCATACTCATGGACGACATGGGCTGGATGGACACGAGCGCGTACGGCAGTGAGTTCTATGAGACCCCAAACATCGACCGGCTGGCGGAAATGGGCATGCGCTTTACCGACGCCCATGCGGCCAATCCCTTGTGCTCGCCGACCCGCGCCAGTATCATGACCGGGAAATACCCGGCGCGGCTGAAGCTGACGGCCCCGACCGGGCACCTGCCGACGAACCTGGAGGAACCGACGGTTCCGGAGAGCGCCGGGCCGAACCAGGAATTCCTGATGCCCGGCTCCCGTACGCAGTTGCCGGAGGGCGAGTACACGATTGCCGAGGCGCTTCGGGATGCGGGCTACCACACCGGCTTCATCGGCAAGTGGCACCTGGGACGGGAGCCGTATTGGCCGGACAAGCACGGCTTCGACATGAACATTGCCGGGGCGCATCATCCAGGCCCGCCGAGCTATTTCTCGCCCTATGGCATCGAGACCATCGAAGACGGCCCGGAGGGCGAGTACCTGTCGGATCGCGTGAGCGACGAGGCCATCCGCTATATCGAAGAACACCGGGACGGCCCCTTCTTCCTCTGTCTCTGGCACTTCGCCGTGCACAGCCCCTGGAATGCGAAGCTGGACGACATGGAACAGTTTTTCGGGAAGGTGGACCCACGCGGGGAACAGCACAATCCGCTGATCGCCGGGATGCATTACAACGTCGACATGAACCTGGGCCGTATTCTGGAGCGCATCGAAGACCTCGGCCTGGCGGAGGACACGCTGATCATCTTTACCTCCGACAATGGCCAGTTGCGGACGGTGCCAGGCGCTGCCGGCTCGCCCCGCAACAACACGCCCCTCAGCGGTGGCGATCACATCACGTCAAATGCCCCGTTGCGCGGCGGCAAGGCGCAGATTTGGGAGGGTGGCACCCGCGTGCCGCTGATTGCAGTATGGCCGGGTGTCATCGAGCCAGGCGCGATCTGCGATACGACGGTCTCTACTGTGGACTTCTACCCGACCTTCCTGGAGATGACGGAGGCGACGACGAAGTCCGGGCAAATCCTGGACGGGGAAAGTCTGCTGCCGCTGCTCACGCAACAAGGCAATCTGTCTCGGGAATCGATCTTCTGTCACTTCCCCCACACGCCACTGGACGCCAAGGCGCCCTCCGCCTATGTACGCAAAGGCCCCTGGAAGCTGATTCGCTTCTTTGAGCTTGGCGACGAGCTCTACAATCTTGACGAGGATATCGGCGAAACCACCGACCTGGCTGAAGGGGAGCCGGAGGTGTTGGCGGAGATGCAGGCCCTGATGGACGACTACCTGGAAGACACCGGGGCGCTGATACCCAAGCGGAATCCAAATTACCAGGGCAGTTGAGGAGAGCTAATCGCGACAGTGGACCACGGTGTAGGCCGCCACCCCAGCAAACCCGGGGGTGGCGGCCTCCGTGCTTATTCGCATTATGCACAGCAATAAATACTACATGATCCAGACGCCCGGAACCTGCGACCATCTGCGGATAAATTCCGTCCGTAGGGATTTTTGCGTGCATTTGCGTTATTCGCGGCATAAAATGGGCGAATGAGCCAGCTCTTATCCCATCCTGTCTATCTTGAAAATCCTGGGGAAAATCTTTCCGTGTTTAGCCGTTCTCATACGCACCCTCCGTGATACAAAACACGGCAAAACGCGCCTCCTTCGCGCTCATGCGTCTTTGTGTTAAAATTTAGCCCGTTTATTCATCCACTACGCTCGTAATATCGAGACGCCGCAGTACAAGCACAAGAGACCATGAACGACAAGCCCACACGACAACCCAGCCCCGGCATGAGCACCTTACTGGACCGATTCTCCTTCCTCGTGCCCCAGGTGGAGATCAAGGAGACCTGCCCTTACTTCAAGGACCGCGAAGCAACTTTCCGCTGCTGCGACGGCATGCTCGCCGCGCCGATGTACCGGGATTTGCTGGACGATGGCTACCGACGCAATGGTTTTATCCTGTACCGTCCCGAGTGTCAGGGCTGCTCCGAGTGCAAGATACTGCGCGTTCCTGTCGCCGATTTCAAAAAGAGCAAGGAACAGCGACGTATCTGGAACCGGCTGGACGGTCGCATGGAAGTACGCCTGCAACGACCACGGGCCAGTCGTGAAAAACTGAAAATGTACCGCGACTACCTGATCTATCAACACGGCGACAGCGACGGCGCCGCAACCCCGTTCAGCTACAAGGCTTTCCTCATGGACTCTTGTCTGGGCGGGGATACCCTCGAAGGCGAATACTTCCTCGACGACGAACTGGTGGGGGTGGGCATTCTGGATCGCCTGGAAGACGCGATCTCGTCGGTCTATTTCTATTTCCATCCCGACTATGCCCAATACCGCCTGGGGACTTGGTCCATTCTCTATGAAATCGAACTGGCCCGCCGCTGGAACTGCGCCTATTACTACCTGGGCTACTACATTGCCGACTGCGGCGCCATGAACTACAAAGCCCGCTTCAAGCCCTGTGAAATCAAAGATCCCCAATCCGACGCCTGGGAGCAATTTAGCCGCTGAGCAAACAGCCGCGGCTTCCACTCCTCGCATAACATATCCAATTTCGGGGATTAGCGTGTATAATTGGAATGCGGCAACGTATAGATAACTTAAATGGACGCTGGAACGTTAATCTGGTAAGATTCCGGCCGACGCCGTACACTTTTTCGGTGATGTGGGCTGCAACTAGGCAGCCTCAACAGCGCCGTGTGACATGTTG
>SKJD01000116.1 GCA_007116095.1 Candidatus Hydrogenedentota bacterium | reverse complement strand
GGTCGATGTGGGCTATGATGGCCAGGTTACGTATCTTGTCGAGTGATTTCATGCAGTGTAGACGCCTTTGTTGTACAGGAAAGGTCAGGTGTTAGCAGAAGAACGGAAATGGAAGTGCAAACCCGGCTGTCAAAACGGTATGCCGGGGCTTTGTGGTTGCGGGCAGGTGTTATAAATCAATCTTGTCATGGCAGGTAGCTACTTGCTGAGAAAGTATAGCAAAAAAGTCTGGAAAAGCACAAAAAACACTTCATGGCGAATCCCATTGGGCGTCTTTCCCTACCACAAGGTCGGATTTGATTGCGCCCAGCGCCAAAATGCCATCCCCTGTATTGGATTGGGGATTGCATACACGGATTCTCGGCGCTACAATGACGGAGCAATCGAAAAGTCGCCAATTATGGGTTTATTTCACGCCATAGAGCGTTTGACCTATTGACATAAACACCCATCCACAGAGGAGTAATCCCGTTGCAATACGTACCCCTGGGTAATACCGGCCTAAAAGTTTCGGAAATCTGTCTGGGCACGATGACCTTCGGCAATGAGGCCGATGAGCAAATGTCCCGGGCCATCATGGGCAAGGCCTTCGATCTGGGTATCAACTTCTTTGACGCCGCCCACAACTACAACAAGGGCGCCACCGAAGAGATCGTCGGGCGCTGGATAGGGCCACACCGCGATGAGATTATTTTGACCTCGAAGATATTCTTTCCCGCCGGGGGTGGGCGCAACGATCAGGGGCTGTCACGCCGGAATATTATTCAGTCCACCGAAAAGACCCTGAAACGCTTGCAGACCGATTACCTCGACATCCTCTACCTGCACCACTGGGATGAGAGCGCAGACATCGAACAGACCATGCGGGCGGTGAACACGCTGATTGAACAGGGCAAGGTCCATTACTGCGCCGTGTCCAATTTTGCCGCCTGGCAGACGATAAAGGCGATTTCCGTGGCCGAGGCGCATAACCTGGCCTCCATCGTCGCGACTCAGCCGATGTACAGCCTGCTTAAGCGGCAGGTCGAGGTGGAGATACTGCCCTTGGCCGCGGAAGAAGGCCTGGCGGTTGTCCCCTACAACGCCATTGCCGCGGGTATGCTCACGGGGAAGTACCTCAAGGACCAGGAAATCGTCGGGCGACTGAACGAGGTGGAAATGTATCGCCAGCGCTACGAAAAGCAGCAGTATACAGAAGTGACCCGGCGCTTCGTGGTGCATGCCCAGGAAAAGGGGTATTCCCCGGCGGCCCTGGCGGTGGCCTGGGTAAAGAGCCATCCCGTGGTGACCTGTCCCATCATCGGTGCGCGCAACCTGGAACAGTTGCAGGATACCCTGGGCTGTCTGGATATTGAACTGGACACAGCGGCGCGCAAGGAAATAACGGAGTTGTCGTTCGATCCGCCAACAGCCACGGATCGGGAACCCATGGCGGCCATGCTGGCCAGGGGGTGGTAGGGCTGAATGGGTAATCCGTGGTGCGGGTTCGGGAGTTGGAGCCGGTCGTTACTGGTTCCAGCTCCAGATGTCCCACAGGCCGATGACGATGATGAGAATCAATATTAGGATGAGCAGCAACACCAGTTTGGAGCCCTCGGTGAAGAAAACCGTGGTTTGCGTCGCCTGATCGCCGCCGGATATCTCCGGCTTCAAGCCCGTCTGACGCAGCACCAGGCTGTCATCCATAGCTTCCGGCTCTGCTTCGTCATGACGACTGCCCGGAATTATCCGTAAGGCGGCCCCTGCGGTTATCAGGCTGGGATCACAATTAAGCAGGATGACGCCATGTTGACCCTGGTGGAGTCGGTGAATAGGCTTGTCCTCGGGACCCAGCCGAAGTATCCTTACCTCTTTGCCGCGCACATAGAGCTTGTCACTGTGGTGGACTTCGCCACTTTCCATAAAACCCATGACCGTAGCTTCTGAAAGTGAAATTTGGTAGACAGATTCCACCATAAAGACGCCGGGTTGCGCTTTTGGTGCTTCCTTGTCTTCTTCGAATTCGATGCTTTCCAGGCTGGCTTCATTCAGCTTTGCTTTGAGATCGGCGAATTGATCCTCAGCAATGCGGCCCTCCAATTTTTCAAGCAAAGCTTCCGCAGCCGATAAATCCCCCAGTCGAATCAGGCACAATACCCGCTTTTGCATAACGCGGCGGCTGTTGGGACGCTCCGTTTCGATCTGTTCGAGAAGAGCAAGCGCCTCGGTAAAGTCCCGTCGATGGATTTGCGCCTTGGCATCTTCGTACAGCGCTTTGGCCTCATCATTTGTCATACCGCTGTTAATACCCCGTTATCCATGGTCATGCAGCTTTTCTATCGGTAGTGACTTGCCAGTCATAATATTCAACACTTCCATTTTCCAGTATACCATAAAATCAGTATACAGAAAAAAATCAGAGGCGCAATCAAAATATGACGCTTCCAATTAAGAAATTACTAATGGGAGATGGTCTGGTATTACCGCCCATAATGCACAGGGTAGGCAGTATGAGCCAACGATTAACAACTTACGCCGTCGCCTGGAAACAATTGTTAAATGTGTGTTCCAACTTGCTTGCGTTGCGACCGCCCGACCGCGAAGCAGTCACAGCTTGTAACCCGAAGGCCGCAATCCCGGGTATCGTTTTATTTGGAATTGTTGGATTATTGCTGCGAAAACGGGGATGTGAGAAAGAGCCCCGAAGCAGTGGCCTCGGGGACTCTGCGATTCCAACGTCTGGTCATAAACCCCGCCCGGAGCTGATCAGGGTTGCGCCCAGATTTCTTCGAGGTCCGGGACGTTGGCCAGGTTACGTTCCAATTGCAGGTAGGTTTTCACCCGATCCTGGTTGGTGATGATGGGCTGCACAAAATCATCCAGCAG
>SKJD01000432.1 GCA_007116095.1 Candidatus Hydrogenedentota bacterium | reverse complement strand
TGTTTTTGGCGCATGACATTGACGTCACAGCCGGCGGTGACTTCGCAGGGAAAAAGCAGATTCACGCCGGCGGCGATCATGGGCGGGATGATCAGGTCCGGGTCGCCGTCGGTGTCCACGGAAATGACGGGGATGCCATGGCGCTCGGCAAAGTCACGAACCCGGCGGTAGGGCGGTCCCATGAACGCCTCCCAGAGCGCCGGTGAAATCAGCGGCCCGTTGCGCCCGCACATGTCCTCCCAGATGTGGATAACATCGACGCGACATTCCCGGACCACCGCCTCGAAAACATGCAGATAGAGCGTGGCGAGATGGTCCATGATCTCCTGGACGAGATCGGGGTCGGTGTAGAACGCCGTCAGGCATTGCTCGTCGCCGAGGAGCCAGCGCAGGCCGCCGAAAAAGCCAACGTCCGGAAAATAACCCAACTGGATCGGGCGGCCCTCGCTTTCCCATACCGCGACTTGTGCGCGCCAGTCCCCGGCCAGGCGATCGGGATGTTCCGGGTCCAGGCGCTCCGCCTTGTAGCGCGCCCAGTCCGCTGCGTCCTGTACAGGGAAAGAGAGAAACTCGGGCATGGACTCCCGGCCCTTGAGAATGCGACGGCGAATGCCCCAGGTGTCGGTGTATTGGTAGGCGTCGCCCTCATCCACCATATTTTGCGCGAAGACCGGGCAAGGACCGGCGTTGACGGGCACGGCGCAGGGTGCGAAGTCCACCGGAAAAGCCATGCGGTGATCCGTGACCTCCGGCGGCTTGTTTTCCCGTTCCCAGCGCTGCCAGGTAGTCCCCCAAGGTCCCCAATAGAGCCAGTAGGGCGGCCGGTCCACATCTTCCCCCAAAACATAGCGCACAAAACGTTCGCGATCCTGCATGGTGTTGCTGCTCCCCCGTGTTGGTTGCGTTGGCGACCACTATACCAAGCCGGAAAGCGCAAAGTCCCGCAGAGCTAAACCAGGTGGTCGTGGCCTTCAGCGTTACTCCCCTACCGGAAGCAATGGCGGAATACCGGTGTTGCTGACCAACGCAATCCAGCCGCTGTCGTCCGGGGGACTCAGATCGAGGCTGCCGTTGTGTTCAAGGGAAACGGGGTTTCGCCAGGCGCTCGTGGCGACTTCCATCCAGCGCAGGGTGACCGGGCTCAACGTGGCTCCGAGGTCTAGCGTAACCTGGCCCTCCTTGGGGAAATAGACCGCGTAGGCAGCGTCAGGTATGGCCATGCAGTACGCCGTGTTGTCGTCCCGGTCGGAAAGCGCCTCCAGGTAGGGGACAGCCCGAAAGACATCGAAGGCCAAGGTAAAGCGGCGCATGGTCTGTATCGTGGCCTGGGCCATCGGACTGAGCCCCAGGCCCCAGAAGGAGGAGACGTAGTGCACATCCGGGCCTTCCTCCGGATGCGGCCGGTGAAAGCGGGTGCTCGCCGCGCCGCCCAGGATATTGCGCACGAAGCGCGCCACGGCCTCGGTGTCTCCGGCGTGCGTGCTGTAGACCTTGGTGTTGTTGATGGGGCGCGGATGATCGGCGATACTCGTCCAGGCGTGCCGGAGGACCTGCCAATGCGTGTCACCAGCCTGGTGGTTGTTCTGCGAGGCCTCGATGAAAGTGTAGCTTTCCGGCCGCTCGAAGATATGCGCGTTGTCCGACGTCCGCAGGTCCACGTCAAAACGCATGTCCGTCGTTTCAACCCCAACGCCCGCCTCCCGGCCTTTGCGCTGGATGTAGTCCACCCAGTAGTCCCCCCATTCTACCGGCTTGTTCGTCTCGTTGTTCATGCAATAGAGGACATGGGGATAGCGGAGGGTGTATTCCAGGATACGGTCGACAAAGCGGTGCTGGTAATCCCGGATGAAGGCGTTGTCGTGCAGATCAGGCGGCGAAAAGTAGAAGTCGTTCCGCTCGCGGACACCGCTCTCCTCCGCCGTGTAGTTGATGTTGTTCAACGGATTGAAGGGGTGAAACTCCCAGCCGCCCTTGGGGACGTAGTCCGTCGCCTCGTCCAGGGTATAGTCCCCGTGGAAGTCGTAAGTCGCCCAGACCTCGATCTGCACGATGATGTCGCGGGCGTAGGTCTCCTGGAGAAAATGCTCGAAGCGCCGCCAGTATTCGGGGTTCCATTGGTCCAGATCGAAAAGACGGTCCTCCACCTCGACATAGGCGAATACATTGTCGTCATTGCGATGCCCCATCACATTGCGCAGGTAATTGCCGCCAGCCGCGACCAGCCCATCCAGATGCGCCTCCAGGCCATGGGGGTGGTTGAAGAGGTTGTCCTGCCAGCTCCCGCCCAACAACAGCACCGGCGCACCCTGGTATTGCCAGTAACGCGGATTCTCCGGCCAGGGCTGGATACGCGCCGCATTCAACGCCTCCGGAGAGGTATCCGGCATGGAAATTGTCACCAGCTCTCCCCCCGCCTCCGCTGCCTGCTCCGCCCCCAACGCCAATCCCAGCATCACAAAACAGAGCAAGGCCTGCATCGCACCCATGCGAATCTCCTTTGCCGGCCCAATCGGACCCGTTCATTCGGTTGTTCTCAGCATTATAAGTCGCTCCCCCGACAAAAATCTAGCGACTGTACGGCCCCTGAGAATCTAACCAGACTCTTCTGTGGGCCCATGTTGCGATCAGTATATGAATCTATACCCCGCCGCATCGCGACCCCGCCAGTCGTCATGCCTGCCCAGGCATGACGAACGAGGGCTTCCCGTCCGTGCTTTCCGTGGTAAATAATACCGTTTGGACCACCCAAAATCCGCGTTCATCTGCGGATAAAATAACGCTTTTTCGTGTCTATTCGTGAATTTCGTGGTTCGGTAACACAGCGTCCGTATTGATAAGCCACACACGACGCTACCAGACGCCATCCTCCGC
>SKJD01000064.1 GCA_007116095.1 Candidatus Hydrogenedentota bacterium | reverse complement strand
TCGCCGGACGACCTTGATTGCATCCTGGGCTGCCTGAAAGGTATCCAGATGCACATCAAGCGGGTTGGTCATCGTCCGAGCACCTCCAGCAGCTGGCGAAACAAATTTGCGTCCAATGCAGGCATCATGCCGAGCTGGCGGTTTTGAACGAAGACCCAGCCTTCGGCCACATCCTCGGGGAGTGGGTGGAATGCTCGTTCTTCGAGGATTTTGCCGCTTTCGGTGAGCCGGTCGATGTTGATGGTTGGGGCTTCCCCGGACACATAAACGAGGGTTTCCGTGCCTAGATCGCTCTTCAGGTCTACGCGGCCCTCGGCGCCGATAATCCATCTACCGCGCGGAATCAGGCGCACCGGTTTGTAATCGGGCCGCTTTATCACCAAGACCTTGGCTGGATAAGGCGCCACCGGTTCTTCTTGTATGGTGGTATGTTCTTCGTGGAATTCTGCTTGGGGAGCAAATTGCTGCGTCCACGCGCGCGCCTTGTCGTAGAGTGCATCGACGTGGCTTAGATACACGTCACGCATCTTGTCACAAGTTGCCGTGCTGTTCATTTACTGCATCCTTTTGGGGCGTTCACTGGCTTGGTCAGGATTACGTTCGTTCTGCTTGCATTCTCGTTTCTTGGTCCATATTACAGTGCATAGATTCGCTATCTCAATGGCCCATGGTCGATTTGTCTTGCTGGCTGACCAGATTACCCCCCCCCTTGCCTCCCCGCCTTCGCGGATGAAATCCCGCCTCCGGAAACATCGGTTACCGTTGGGCGGTCTCAGTTGGGTAGAATATAGCCAGGCAACCAGGAGGTCTTATGAATATATTGCGAGTATTACTTATGGCATCAGCGATTATTTTTCCCCGTTTGTTGGCGGCCCAGGACCTGGATGTGGACAGTCTGGCCGGTGAATACTGGTATGGTCTGTACATGCAGGGGGAAAAAGCGGGCTATGCCGTAAATAAAGTGGAAATCAATGAAGACGGCTCCATCGCCGTCATCGAGGATTCCCGGTTCCGCATCACGATGATGGACGTGAAGCAGGAAATGCATATCTACACCAAGCGCACCTATGCCGCGGACGGCGCCTTGATCAGCATTGACTCGATGGTGGTGGACCCCTCGGGCAAGTCGAACTTTGACGCGGTCATCGAGGGCAATACGCTGATATTGCGCAAGGAAATGGCGGGCCAGGTCTCGGAGACGGAGATGCCCGCGCCCCAGGAGTCGCTGCGGGACGCCTTGCGCCATTCACGCTGGGTCAAGGGTGGGCCCCAGGTAGGGGACACGCTTAATTTCACGGTCTTCGAGCCCATGTACGAGGCGGAAGTAACGGGCATGAGCCACATCATCGACCAGGAAATTCGTTTCCTGGACGGCGTCGAGACGACGGTCTACAAAATAAAGACTTCGCTGGACGTGATGAACATTGACTCCATCGCCTACGTCACGGCGGAGGGCGTCACCCTGGAGGACGAGGTCGCGGGGATGATCACGATGCGGCTGGAGCCGAAGGACATCGCCCAGGACGTGGACTACAGCAACGATGTGATTGTGTCGAACGCGGTGCCGGTGGAGGAGCCGCTGGAAAACCCGCGCACCCGCGAGGACCTGCACCTGATTCTGCATGGGCCGCTCACGAGCGACCATTTTTTTAACGATGCGCGTCAGGAAATTCTCCCGCTGGAAGACGGCTTTTACTTTTTCTCGCACATGACCGACATGGACGCCATCGAGCCCGTCACGATGCCGATCGAGGAAGAGGATGTGACCCGCTGGATACGTCCATCGACCTTTATCCAGAGCGATCACCCCCGCCTGGTGGAGAAGGCTGCGGAAATCGTCGGCGATGAGACCGACGCCTTTGAAATTTCCACGCGGATCAGCAATTGGGTCAGTGAGAACATGACCAGCACCTTCTCGGCGCGGCTGAGCAATGCCCTGGAAGTGCTGGACAGCCTGGAAGGCGACTGCACCGAGCACAGCGTGCTTTTCATCGGCCTGGCGCGTGCTGCGGGTATCCCCGCCCGCGAAGTGGCTGGGCTGGTCTATGTCGAGGGCCGGAATCCCGGTTTCTACTTTCATCAGTGGGCGAAGGTCTGGGTTGGGGAATGGATCGATGTCGATCCCACCTTCAACCAACCCCTGGCCGACGTCACCCATATTAAGCTGGCTGAAGGGGACTTGTTCCGTCAGGCGCGGCTGCTGCCGGTGATTGGTCGCCTCGACATCGATGTGCTGGACGTACCGCCTGAGAACCTGCCGGAGGAGTCGGCCGCAGAGCCCGAAACAGATACAGTGGCCGATGTGGAAGCCGAAGTCGCAGTGGAGGCAGATATCGGCGCCAATGGGCAATAGCAGCCGATCCTGACGCTGTGTTGCCGTGGCAGGAGATCAATGTGGGGATGCGATTGCTTGAGGAGCTGCGCCCATGAATGCGTCGGCATCAGAACCACATGTAACAGAACAAGGACCTGAAAAAGCCCCTGCGCCGAAACGGCGGTGGGGACGAAAATGGTTGTGGCGGCTCCTGTTCAGCGTTTTGATTTTCTTGCTGCTGTGCGCAGCGGTCTTGGGCTATCTCGCGACGAGCAGTACCGGGCAGACTCGGTTGACGCTGTATCTGGCGCAGTATTTTCTGCCGGTGGAATTGTCGCTCTCCGGATTGCACATTACCGGTACATCACTACGCTTTGATGCGCTGCACCTCCGTGATCCTGAGACAGAGACTGCGCCGTTGCTCGAGGCCAATGACCTTCACCTGGATTATACCCTGCGCCCCCTGGATGGGCGCTATATCGACCGCATTTCCCTGGAGGAGCTTCGACTCCGATACACGGAAGACGCGGATGGCCACAGGAACTGGGATGTCCTGTT
>SKJD01000352.1 GCA_007116095.1 Candidatus Hydrogenedentota bacterium | reverse complement strand
TCGTCGGCATCATTATTTTCATTTTGTTTCTTACCGTCTTCGGGCTGGTGTTCCGCAGCATGGAAAGCACCCCTTCCCAAGACAATGTCGCTGGCCAAATTCCCGTCTTTGAA
This sequence comes from Candidatus Hydrogenedentota bacterium, assembly GCA_007116095.1. Classification (GTDB taxonomy): domain Bacteria; phylum Hydrogenedentota; class Hydrogenedentia; order Hydrogenedentales; family SCBR16-9; genus SCBR16-9. Next base: position 10,688 of record SKJD01000352.1, on the reverse strand, counting down.
ACCGATCCTGAACGTCAGCCGGTTATCGAGCTGGAGACCACCAATTTCGACCTGGGTGTTATCGATAACACCGAAATCACACGGGCCGAACTAAAGGTTTATAATCGTGGCAAGGGGCCGCTACGTATCAACCGCATTCAGACCAGTTGCTCGGCCTGCACCCTTGGCGGCATCGACCGGGACCGGGCGACAATTCCGCCAGGTGGCGAGTCGTACATTGACGTTGCCGTTATCCCCCAGGGCATTCCAGGCTTCGAATCGAACCATTACCTGACCGTCGTATCCAACGATCCCGAACGTCCCATGATTCGGGTGAACGTGCCCTGTCGCGTCGAGCCGGAATTTGAAGTAATACCCGCACAGCTCGACATCGGTATGGTCGAACGGGGCAGCGTTGCCCAATTTGAGGTGCATTACCGCCAGTTGCAGGAAGAACGTATTGTTATTGACAACGTCGATGTGTTGGCCGACGAACAGGACAGTGAGATGGGCGGCCTGATGCTTGAGTTCGAGGAAATTCCGGAATCCGAATGGCAAGAGCCTGGCAAGGCAGAATATCGTATCATTGTGAATGTGTTGCCCAATACGCCACCGGGGCCGTTCAACCACCGTTTCATCATTGAGTCGAACGTGGCGCGACTGCCGCAGTTCCCCTATTATGTCAACGGGATCATCACCTCTCACTATCAGGTGACCCCGGGGCCTGGACAGCGCCTCATGCTTTTTGACGATGACGATGAGGCGACCATGGAGCAGGCCACTGCGACAGTCAGTGCGGATTTGCCGATCGACATCACTAACCTGGACTACAACAGCGATCTAATCACGGTGGAATTGTTGCCCCGCGACAATCCCCGCATGGCTGCTTTCGAGGTGGGCATTGTCGGTGGCGCCGAGCCTGGTCAACACGACAGCGACGTCACGTTTAATGTAGTCTCTGAGGCCGGGGTCATTCAGGACAAGGTGGCCGTACGGGTCTATGTGCCAACACCGTAAGTTACCCAACAAGCGAACCCACTTGACAGCAACCTCATTGAATTAGTAAACACTACGGACCGTATGGCCGCAATCGCAGCGACTGTACGGTCCCTCTTTTGTATTTCCTGCAAAACCAGTCAAAACATCATTCAACCAGGAGGATAGATACACACCCATGGCGGACAAGGAAAAAGCATTGCGCGAATTGGCGGCGGCGTATGGCCAGGAACAGGTTTTTCAGTTCTGGGACCGCCTGGATGAAGCCGGTCGGGAACGATTGCTATCCGAACTGGAAAGTATTGATTTCCCGTTGATGCAGCGTTTGACAGAGGAATGGGTGTTCAATGACCCGGAGGTGGAGCACTTCCAGGAAATCCGCCCGGTGTCGGTCATTCCCAAGGTTGACCCTACACGCTCGGACTGTCAGGACGCGTTGGAAGCCGGAGAAGCCGCCTTTCGCGCCGGGGAAGTGGGTCTTTTTCTTGTAGCTGGTGGACAGGGCACCCGGCTCGGCTTTGACGGCCCCAAAGGCGCCTACCCCATCGGGCCGGTGAGCCAGAAATCCCTCTTCGAATTTCACGCCGAGAAAATACACAACCTCCAGAACCGGTATGGCTGCACCCTGCCCTGGTATATCATGGTCAGTGACGCCAATGGCCCGGCCACGCAGGCCTTTTTCGAGGAGCATGCCTATTTCGGACTCCATCCGGATCAGATTCAGTTCCTCCACCAGCGCATGGTCCCGTGTGTTGATGATCAGGGCAAGTTTATGCTGGAAGCCCCGGACCGTCTGGCGAAGAATCCCAACGGGCACGGCGGCTGTATTCCGGCGATGGTTGAAAACGGCGTGATCAAGGACGCACGTGCGCGCGGCGTGAAATATCTGAGTTATTTCCAGGTGGACAACTGGGCCGTAAAGGTCGCTGACCCCTATTTCATCGGCTACCACGTGCAGGCGCAGGCGCAGATGGCTTCCAAGAACCACCGGAAGCACCAGCCCCGCGAGGCGGTGGGCGTACATTGCCTCTGTGACGGCGAATACCGCGTGATCGAGTACAGCGAGCTGGACCTCTACCCCCAACTGCTCGAAACCGACGCCGAGGGGAACGTGGTGTACTACGCGGGCAATCCTGCGATCCATATCCTGTCCGTGGATTTTATCGAGGAGACCTTCAATCGCTTCGAGCAATTCCCCTGGCACCGGGCGCACAAAAAAGTGCCGTATATTAATGAGGCTGGCAAGCTCGTCAAACCCGACGCGCCGAATGCCTACAAATTCGAGACCTTCGTCTTTGATGCACTGCGCTTTATCCAGCATGAACCTGTCGCCCTGGAGATTGACCCCCCGGGCGAATACACCCCGATCAAGTCCTACTCCGGAGAAAACAGTGTCGAGGGCGCCTGGGCCACGATGCGGGAGTATTGGGCGAAATGGTTGGAGAAAGCCGGTTGCCCCGTGCCCCGGGACAGTGAAGGCCGGGTGTCCATTGCCATTGAAATTTCGCCGCAATTCGCCCTGAGCGAGGCGGAGTTCCTGGAAAAGACCCGCGACTTCATCTGGCCAGCGTCGGGCGACATCGGCATCGACAAGGACGGCAAGCTGATCTGAAACTGCCCTACACAACAACGACCCGGGATGCTGCCATTGTCGTTGGCGGCGTCCCGGGTATTTTATTGATTCTATTCAGGTGGGCTACAATCGCGTCAGCCCTGTGCCTTATATCCGGCTGCGGCCAATCCCCGAGAGGGCGATACGCAGCTCGTCACAGTCCTTAAATCGGTCCTTAGGCTGCTTACTGAGCAGGCGCATGATGATGTCACCCAATTCCATCGGGCATTTGGGATTGATTTTAGAAGGGTGATCCGGCACGACCTTTAAGTGGCAATAGTTCAGTTTTTGCAAATTGTCCACACCAAACGGCACCCGCTCCGCAAACATCATGTACATGGTAATACCCAGGGAGTACTGATCGCTCTTCGCGGTCGTATGCTCGCGGCGAATGAATTCCGGCGGCACAAACATGGGCGTCACCTGCTCACCCGCGCCCTTGTCAAAGAGCTCCAGCAAGAGGCTGCTGCCGTAGAGTGAGTAGTCCACCAGCTTGGCCACGCCCTGCCGGGTGAAGAGCACGTTCGCTGGCTTAAAGTCATGGTGGATAATTTTGTTTTCGTGCAGGTACTGCAAGCCGTTGCAAATCTGGGCGCAGATGGTCAGCCGCTCCCGCAAATCCCAGGGGCGGTTCTGCATATACCAGCGCAGACTGGGTCCGTCAATGTACTCCATCACCATGCAGCGGCCTTCTTTGTCATCAATAAAGTCGAATATCTTGACGATATTCTGGTGGTCCAGCTTCTTGTACTTCTTGATGCTCTTCGTCAGGTCGCGCAGGTGCAGGCGGTTGCGAAAGAAATTTTCATGGAAGAGCTTGATCGCATAGACATCGCCCTTCGTCGTGTCAATGCCGCGGTATACTCTCCCGGTTCCCCCTTGCCCCAGAACCAGGTCCAGTTTGAAGTGATACAGCTTGGAGCGATCGGGAACATATTGATCCGGGTTTGACATCGGTTCATGACTCCTTTACACGGGGTTATCGCAGGCTTGGGGCATTCCTTGAGGCCCCCGGAATGCTTCCTGTTATGCTGGCGATGGGCAGCGGGTCACTCTTCCAGTTCGAGCGGAATCCGTGGGGCGTCGCCCCAGAGGCCGTCCAGATCGTAGAATTCTCTGGACTCCGGTCGGAATATATGGAAGAGGACGGAACCGAAGTCCATCAACAACCACTCTCCGGAGTAGGTTCCTTCGGTGTTGAGCGGAGCCACGCCGATCTCGCGCATGCCTTCCCGCACGGCATTGTATACCGCCTTCATCTGCGGTTCACTGGTCGCCGTGCAGATTACGAAGACATCGGCCATGATGGTCAAGCCACGCAGGTCGTACGCCTTGATGTCTTTGGCTTTCTTGTCCGCCACCAAATCGGCAATACGCCGTGTGTTGGCCAGCAGAGATTCGTCTTCCGTCAGCCTGGATTTTTTCCTGATCAATGCCGCCAATATCTGTCTCCTGTGCCGTGCGCCATGTGGTAATTACGGGCTTGCCCGCAAGTTGTTTGCTTAGCTTAGTTTACTCAGCTCTTCTTTGAGGAGCTCGTTCACCATCTGGGGATTGGCCTTGCCCTGGGTCGCTTTCATCACCTGGCCGACCAGGAAGCCAATGACCCGTTCCTTGCCTGCCTTGTATTGTTCCACTTGCGGGGTATTGTCTGCAAGGACCTGGCAGATGCTTTCACGCAAGGCGTCGCTGTCGCTGATTTGCACCAGCCCCTTCTCCTCCACAATCGTCTTGGGCGCTTTGCCACTGGCAAACATTTCGGCCAGGACTTCCTTGGCGATCTTACCGCTGATCTCGCCGGCGTCGATCATCCGGATCATTTCCGCCAGATGCGCGGGGGAGAGGACTTCTTCGCCCAATTCCCGCTTCGCTTCCGAGCAGAGCGCCTGCAGATCGCCCATTATCCAATTGGCCGCCTTTTTTGCGTCGGCTCCTGCGGCCACGGTCGCTTCAAAAAAATCGGCCATTGATTTGGTCAGGGTAAGCACCATGGCGTCATAGGCGGGAATGCCATAATCCGCCTCAAAACGGTGCTTCCGGGGGTTGGGCAATTCTGGTTGCTGCTCGTGGATGCGCAGTTCCCAGGCTTCATCGACGACGATGGGCACCAGGTCCGGTTCCGGGAAATAGCGATAGTCGTGCGCCGATTCCTTCATACGCTGACTGAAGGTAATGCCTCGGTCGGCGTCCCAGCCACGGGTTTCCTGGACAATCGTCCCGCCGTCCCGAATCACCTGGATTTGGCGCTTGATTTCGAAGTCGATCGCCTTCATCGTACCGCTGAAGGAAGCGACATTCTTGACTTCGGTCTTGGTGCCGAAGGGCGTGCTGCCCTTGGGACGCACGCTGATGTTCGCCTCGGCGCGCAAGGAGCCCTCTTCCATGTTGCAGTCACTGACATTCAGGTACTGCAATATCTGCTTGAGCTGGGTGAGGTAGTCGAAGGCCTCCTGGGCGCTACGGATATCCGGCTCCGTCACGATTTCCAGCAGCGGCACCCCACTGCGGTTAAAGTCGACCCCGCTTTCGCCGTTGCCAATCGTATGGGTGTTGCGCGCGGTATCCTCTTCCATGTGCGCCCGGGTAATGCCCACCCGCCGCACATGGCCATCGCTTTCCACATCCATGTAACCGCTATAACACAAGGGCAGATCATACTGGCTGATCTGGTAATTCTTGGCCAGGTCGGGGTAGAAATAATTCTTCCGGTCCATCTTGGACCAGCGGGATATGGTGCAATTCAAGGCCAGGCCCACTGCAACGGATTTGTCCACCATATCCTTATTCATTACCGGCAACGAGCCGGGCATCCCCAGGCAGACCGGGCAAACGTTGGTATTCGCAGGCGCATGGAAGTTGGTGCTGCACGGGCAAAACACCTTGGATTTGCTGTTAAGCTCCACATGTACTTCCATGCCGATAACTGCTTCAAATTCCATGGGTATTATATCCTCAGGCTATCGGGGCTTTGCCCATATCGAAGCCGCGGTTCTGTTCATAACAATGTGCTGTGCGTAAAATGGCAGCTTCATCAAACGGTTTGCCGATCAACTGTAGCCCTGCTGGCAGCTTGTCTTTGGTGAGACCACATGGCAAGGAAATTCCGGGAAGGGCGGCCAGGTTGGTCGAAATGGTGTAGATGTCGCTCAGGTACATTTCCAACGGGTCTGTCTTGGCTCCGAACTGGAAAGCTTGCGTGGGCGAGGTCGGCGTCAAGATGACGTCGCACTGCTCAAAGGCCCGGTCAAAGTCCTGCTTAATCAGCGAACGCACCTTTTGCGCTTTGAGATAGTAGGCGTCGTAATAGCCGCTGGACAGCACATAGGTGCCCAGCATGATACGCCGTTGCACTTCAGGCCCAAAGCCTTCGCTCTTGCTCTTGACGTACAATTCCTGGATGTTCTTCGCGTCCGGGTGGCGGAAGCCGTAGCGCACGCCATCAAAGCGGGCCAGGTTCGCGCTGGCCTCGGCGGTGCAGATGATGTAATACACGGCCACAGCATAGTCGGTATGCGGCAGGGAGACTTCCATGAATTCGGCGCCCTGCCCCTTCAATACGTCGATGGCCTGCTCGATCAAAGCGCGCATCTCGGGATTCAAAGACTCTGTGAAATACTCTTTGGGCAAGCCAATCCGCAGGCCCTTGACATCGCCGGTGAGCGCTTTGCTGAAGTTCGGCACGGGCAAATCCGCGGTGGTGGCGTCCAGAGGATCCTTGCCGCAGATGACATTAAGCACCAGGGCGGCATCCTCGACATCTTTGCACATCGGCCCGATCTGATCGAGCGAGGAGGCAAAGGCGACCTGCCCTTTTCGTGATACCCGGCCATAGGTGGGTTTCAGTCCAACACAACCACAGAGTGAAGCGGGCTGACGAATGGAGCCGCCGGTATCGCTGCTGAGCGAAAACGTGCAGCAATCCGCCGCAACGGAAGCCGCCGAGCCGCCGCTGGAGCCGCCGGGAACACAATTTAGATTCCACGGGTTTCTGGTTTTCTGAAAGGCGCTGTTTTCCGTGGACGATCCCATGGCGAATTCGTCCAGATTCACCTTGCCGAGAAAGATGGCCCCGGCGTCTTCCAGTCGCTGAACGGCTGTTGCATTGTAGGGGCTTTCAAAATTGGCCAGCATGCGCGAGGCGCAGGTCGTATTGCCCCGCAGGGTGCAGAACAAATCCTTTAGGGACATCGGCACCCCTGCCAGCGGCCCAACATCTTCGCCATTGGCCAGGCGCGCATCTATCTGCACGGCTTGTTCCAAAGCGCTTTCATTCCATATCTGGAGATAGGCGCCCACCTGCTTGTCAACAGCATCAATACGATCCAGAAAGTTTTGGGTTATTTCCACCGCCGTGGTCTCGCCCTGGCGCAGGGCGTCACGGATTTCGTGGGCTGTTTTTTCATACCAGGCGGTCATGCGTTGTCATTCTCCAATATTTTCGGCACGATAAAGTACTCGTCGTCATGTTTTGGCGCATTTTTCAACGCCGCTTCCCGGCTGAGGGATTCGCCGACGACATCTTCTCGCAGCACATTGGTCATTCTGAGGGCATGCATCATGGGCTCAACCTGATCCGTATCCAGCGCATTCAGCTTGTCCATATAATTGATGACATCGCCCATTTCATGCACCAGCCGCTCTTGGGCGGCTTCGTCCAGTTCCAATTGGGCCAAAGACGCCACATAGATCACGTCTTCTTTGGTAATTTTACTCATTTTGATGTTATTTCCTGATTGGGTTGGGAAATAAAGAATAGAGGAAAATGATAGCATATAGCCGGCTTCTTATTCCAAAAGCGAACGCGACATTGCTGGAAAAAATCGGTGCTTTTCACGGTGATTATGCGTTGGTTGGGAACTACGTCTCTTTTTCTGCTATGTTTTAGGCCGCAGGGCGTGTTGCGGATCGCGTATGGGGCGGATGTATAAGCAACGACTGGGTCGGGATGGATGGGTATCACCACAAAAGACTACGACAGCGACTTTGTATATGAGCGGCATGCCGCCTGGCATATGTTGTTGCGCCGGGAGCATGCGGCGCTGCTGCGTCCCGCCTTGCTCGAAACCGAATATGGCGAAGCGCTCCCGGTCGCTGGTGGCCGAGGCGCGGTCCGGACATTTCCCTTGGGCAATGCCCAGGCCCAGGCCCAGGCCCAGGCCCCGATCCGGGACCATGCCGTGCTGCGCTACTATCGGCGTGGCGGCGTGATGCGCGCCTTGTTACATGACTGCTATATTGGCGTCAACCGGCCACTACGTGAGTTCCGGGCGCATTATCAAGCCGAACAGCTCGGCTTGCCCGTGCCCCGGCTTCTCGGGGTGCGTTGGGCCGTACAGTTCGGCGTGATCTACCAACACGGCGCGTTGGTCACCCGGCTGCTCCCGGAAGCCCGGAGTCTGGATGCCGTATTGCGTGACAAGCCCGATGATGCTGCGCAACTCGCCAGCCGGGCCGGGGCGATCATCCGACAGATGCATGACAGGGGCCTGTGGCACGCGGACTTGAATGTACATAATATTGTGTTCTCCGGCAACGACGTATACCTGCTGGACTTTGACAACGCCCGGCTCCGCCACACCCTCTCGACGACGGCCCGGGCGCGTAATCTGCTGCGACTTTTACGTTCCCTGCGTAAAACCGGGGTTCCGGAATCCTGCTTTGACGCATTGTTGCAAGGATATGGGAAATTTCACGTACCGGCCTGGTTGCGCCGGGTCTACCACTGGAAATGGACCTTGCGGGATATGTGGTAAGCAGGCGCGTTGCCGTTGCCAACACGACCATTGAGAGATTGAGACAGAAGATGCAAGACCAGGAATATATAGCACATACTTTTCCCTCCATACGTAAGGGCCTAATGCGCATCCATCACGATGCGAACATAGCGGTCGAAACGGTGCTGGAGTGTCTGGAAAGTACCGGGACGCCCATGAAAACCTCCAACCGGAGCGCGGTCTGGCGGGTGGAGCGTTGGGTTGTCAAGCAAAGCCGAGGCAGCTTCATCGCGCGCACCGTTCGCCATACCCTTCAGTACCAGAAACACCGCAGACACTGGGACGCCGCCTGTTACCTGAATCGAAGGGGTATCCACGTGCCGCGCCCAATCGCCTTTGTGGAATGGTGCTTTGCCGGGCTCCACACCCGCAATGCCCTCATCAGCGAGCTGCTGGAAGGGCAGCGGAACGTCGAACAGCACCTCTTCACGATGACGCGGCAAGACGTCGGGAAGGAAAAAATCGTCGCCTTTCTGGAGCAACTGGCCCGGGCCATCAACCAATTGAACCAGTGCAACGCCTACCACGCCGACCTCTCCGGGAAAAACATCTTCACCCGGGACGGGGAGCATTTCAGCTTTATCGACCTGGATGCCGTCATACTACAGGCGCAATACACCGAAGAGCGGCGTATGCGCAACCATGTCCAGCTTTATGATTCTTTTTGCGATCAGCTCAGTGACCATTTACTGGTACCGTTCATCACGCAATTGCTTCCGGAGGACATCGATCCGCGAATCTGGATGCCGAAGGTGCGCAGCGGCCAGCAGGAACGCCGACGTCGCATTGAAGCGATCTGGGAAAAGCAGGGCAAATTCCGCCCGAAGCCCGAGGTCTTTTGACTTGATATCCTCCACTTCATGTAGTAAGGTTATTGCGCAATTCGCATTTAGATTACAGCGGGCCTGGCAGCCGATGATGTCTATACAGCCGACAAACCCGGAAAAAAGAATACGCCGCGCAACCGCAACCCTGGCAAGTTGATTCTCATGAAAAAAATATCTTCAATACTGTTACACGGCGTATTACTCAGTGTCCTCCTCCTGATTGGTGGATGTGACGCATTACAGCCGCTCGAAGATCCGGATGACACCGCCATCGAGTTGGAAGTCGGCATCTTTGAAGGCGGCTACGGCATCGAATGGCACCGGGAAGTGGCACGACGCTATGAGGAAGAATTTCCGGAGAAAAACATCCGTATCAACCTGTGGGGCGATCCCCGCATCAACGAGATTGTGAAGCCGCGCATCCTGCGAGGCGATCCGCCGGACCTGCTGCTGGTGCACCACATGCCGATCTGGATTCTCATTGCCTCGGGCAAGCTGGAGTCCTTCAATGAAGCGCTGCAACTCTCCCCGCCGGGCAGTGATCAACCCTGGGGCGATCTCTTTACCCCCGGCACCCTGGACAATTTCAGCACGGAGGGGGTGGTCTATGGGATTCCCAGCGCCTTCGGGGCCTGGGCGGTCTGGTATGACGCACGCATGTTCCGCGAACATGGCTGGAGTCCACCCGAGACCTGGGATGAATTTATCGCGTTGTGTGATGCGGCCCGCGCGGAGGGTATCGCCCCCATCGCCTACCAGGGCAAGTACCCGGTCTATGGCTGGTACACCTTCATCTCCCTGATTCAGCGCGTCGGCGGTCTGGCGGCGATCAACCGGATCAACGCCCCCGAGCCTGGAGCCTTCAGCCATCCGGATGTCGTGGAAGCGGCCCGACTCATGCAGATATTGGCCCGCGACCATTTCCAGCGCGGCTCCATGGCCATGACCCACACCGAGAGCCAACTCCAGTTTGTCAACGGCAATGCCGCCATGATCTTTTGCGGGGTATGGCTCTACAACGAAATGCGCGAAAGTATCCCGGCAGGCTTTGAGATGCGCTGCTTTAATGTGCCCGGTGTCTCGGGTGGCAAGGGCAACCCGGATCTATTCAACGGACAGGGCACCGAGTTTCTCCATGTCCTTTCAGATGCCCGCCATACCAAAGAAGCCTTCGACTTTGCCCGCTACATGGTATCGCCCACCATGGCCCCCAGTCTGGGCGAGCGCATCGGGGTTATCTCACCGTTGCAAGAGGCGACCCCGCCGGATTCCGTGCCACCGGCGCTGCAATCGGCGCTGGAAATGGTCGAGCAGGCCCCGGGCATTTTCAACATTCGCCTGGTCGACCTGTTGCTCGAGTGGAATCAACAGGTGATGCTGCCCAACATGGCGCGCCTGCTGCGCAATGAGATGACGCCCGAAGATTTCTGCGCCGCGCTGGACCGGGGCGTGGAGGTAGCCTTGGCCAACCCGGATATCATCATTCCGCCGTACAACCCC
>SKJD01000244.1 GCA_007116095.1 Candidatus Hydrogenedentota bacterium | reverse complement strand
CCCTGTTGAGTACGTTAAAATATATCATTCCCCACGAAAAATATTACATTTGTAACGATTTTTGTAGCACAATACTTCCCGGCTTCGCCCATGCGGTGAAGCGCTGTATCGTCACCAAGCGCCTAATCCAAACCCAACCCCGTCCTGACTACGCCCCTGCCATGCATGGCGCGTTCGGGACCGCAACGGAGAACCCGATTCCATGCCAGAAATCAAAGGCTTTCATGGCCTGCACTTTAACACAGATAAACTCAGCAACCTGGACCACGCTATTACGCCGCCTTACGACGTGATTTCTCCAGACGAGCGCCAACGGCTGGCCGATCAGGACCCGCACAGCATGGTGCACCTGATTCTGCCCGAGGAAAAAGACGGCAAGTCCCGCTATGAGGTCGCCCGCGACAACTTGAAGGCCTGGCGCGAGGAAGACGCCCTGGTGCAAGACGACAAACCTTCCTACTACCTGCTGCGCCAGCATTTCACCGACCTTGACGGCAATGCCCGGGTGCGCAGTGGCTTTTTCGCCGTCACACGCCTGCCGGAAGCAGATGACAACAAGATTTTGGGCCATGAGCGCACCTTCGACAAGCCCGTGGAAGACCGCCTACTGTTGACGGCAGCCGCAAAGGCCAACTTCGGCGCGGTGTTCGTGCTCTATTCCGACCGCGAGCAGGCGCTGAAAGACTTCCTCGGCCAGATGGACCGCCGGCCAGCGGACATCACGGCCAATACCATCGACGGCGTCACCCAGGAACTCTGGCGCGTGGATGAGGACCCGGCCGTAGCGGCGTTCATCGAACCCCAGACCCTCTATATCGCCGACGGCCACCACCGCTTCAAGACTGCCTGCGCCCATCGGGACCAGATGCGCGCCGAAGGCCAGGGCGACGAAAACAGCCTCTGGAACTACTGCCTTATGGGCTTTGTGGCCTTCGAAGATGACGGCCTCAGCATCTATCCCCCACACCGACTCGTGGACGCCCCCGATGAATTCAATGCCGATGAATTCGTGCAGTCCCTGCAAACCTGGTTCGACGTCACTCCCGTCGCGGACGGCCTACCCGAGCGTGTGGCCCAGGCCAACGGTCAGCGCTGTAGCATGGGCGTCGCCATCCACGGCAAGGGCGACTACCTCCTTGCTCTGAAAGACATCGACCGCACGGCACTGCTGGGCGACGACCGGGCGGCGGCCTGGCGCGACCTGGACGTGGCCGTCCTGCACCGGGGCATCCTGGAACGCATCATCGGCTTGTCGGAGAGCGCCGTGCACCGTTACGAGAAGAACGTCGACCAGGCCATGGCATGCGTACGCAGCGGCGACTGTGACCTGGCTTTCATCCTGCAAGCCACCCGCGCCGAACAGATTCGCGCCTGTGCCGACGCCGGCGAGCCCATGCCGCAGAAGTCGACCTACTTCTTCCCGAAACTCCCCACCGGCGGCGTCTTCTACGCCTTCGACTAAGCGCCTCCCACCCCCAGCAACAAAATACCACGCCCCCGCGCAGTCCGGCACAAAGCCAACTGCCCGGGGGCGTTTTTTGGAGCAGTTTTGTGGACAGCGTGGACAGTGTGGACGGTGTGGACCAGGGCTTTCCCTTTTATTCCCCGAAGCGCGCCTTCACAAACTCCACGCTGACGCGCAGGGCCTCTTCCATGTGGCGGCGGTAGGCGGCGGCATCGGCGTTGCGGTCGTAAAAACCGTGATCGGCATTGGCGATAATGTAGAGGCTGGCGGGCACGGCGTGCTCCACGCAGCGATTCAGTATCTTGAAGGACTCCTCCAGCGGCACGATGCTGTCGTAGTCGCCATGGATCAACAAGGCCGGGGGCGCTTCGGAGGTGATATAGTCCACCGGATCGATGAACTCGCCACGGTCGGTATGGGGATACCACAGCACGCCGCAATTGACCGCATCGGAGGCATCGGCCCAGTCCTCGGTCTGGAAGTGCTCCGTACCGCTGGTAAATGTCACAAAGGAAGCCAGGTAGCCCCCGGAAGATTCTCCCGCCACGGCAATGCGTTCGGGATCGATGCCGTACTCTTCGGCATGGTGGCGTATGAAACGGACCGCCGTCTTACAGTCCTCGATGGCGGCGGGCAGCGGCGCTTCGGTTACCAGGCGGTAGTCGATGGAGACGGCTACATAGCCTTGCAGGGCGGTATGGGCCGCGCACCAGCGGATGACATCATAGTCCTTGTCCAACCCGCGCAGGCCCCCGCCATGAATCCAGACAATCGCGGGCAACGGGCCTTCACCCCGATTGGGCGGCGGGTAGACGTCCAGCAGCAGGGTCTTCTCCGGCGTTTCCGCAAACACAATATCGCGCTCCACCGTCACCTGCGACACCAGCTCCGCGACATGCGCTTTCTGAAAGGCCGCAATCGTGTCGGTCTGGGTATCCGCAAAATTGTAGTTGTCATTGTCTTCCGCCATGCTACTCGTAGCCCCCAAAAGTCCCCCAAGGCACAGCATGCCAAAGAGGAGTATGTTGTGTTTCATGGTTGCCATGGTCCTTTCCGTAAAATGCCTGTTTAGTCGTCAAGGCGCGGCATACGCGCCGATATCCGGCGGCTGGCGCTCCGGCCGCGCGCTCGAACCCACCGGATGCGTAAACGATAGCAGATTCTCCCCCAGCACATCCTGCAGGGCGTCCCGGAGCGATTCCGGCAAGGCGCTTCCCTGTCCCGCAAGCGTCGAATATGGTGCGTCCAGTCGGTAATCTCCCGCTTCCGCACCGACAAAGGGCAGCACTTCGCCCCGCTTGCCGAAGTGGCTGTTTTCCAGCATGGCCGTATCCCGCAACCCCGCAGCAAAACCCTGCGCCAGCCAGTTCCCCGCACCACGCAGGACCGTCTCCGGGTCGGCGCCCAGGCTATGCTGCACCAAGACCTGGTTCGCCTGCGGACGGCCTGCGTCCCACACGATATTGTTGTACAGGGCGGTACGCGCCCCGGGCGCCGACAACAGAATCACCGGCGAGATGTAGGGGGTCACGATGGTATTGTGGACCAGGTAGATCGTGCCGATGTGATTGTGACCGCCATCCTGGCCAAAGTGGATGACCCCGCGGTTGCCGGAGCCGCTGGGCGATTTCACAACCACATTCCCCACCAACCAGGCATCGCTTCCCGGCCGGGTGGTGTCCCCCGCGCCATCGACCAGATCGAGCTCCCGGTTCGCGGAGTTGTGGATATAACAGGCGATTACCTCCGTGCGGTGGGCCCGGCTCTTGATGTTGTGCCCTGTCAGGCTGCTGTGAATCTCGCAGCCCTGCACCGTAACGCTGTCTCCGCCCAGGTACAGATTGTGGTTGAAGCCGGGGTCCTCGTGGCTACCGTTCTCGTATATCAGGCAGTCCACGATACGCTGGTTGCGTGCGGTGTCCGGCGTGCCGTCGCCATTGGACATGATGCCCATGTCATTGCCATGAATGTAGCAGTTCCGGATGGTGACGTCGTTCGCCTGGTTGATGCGCACGCCTGCGCCGTTGTGGCTTTCATTGTGGGCGCCGTAGAGCGCAAAGCCTTCCAGCACCCCACCGTCCGCGCCCCGGTTGAACTGTACAATGGCGCGGGGCGTACTGCCGCGTCCACTGTAGACAAAACCCGCGCCGCTCAGGGGAATATGCGCATCCGGGGACCCGACCGCCTGGATGTGAATTTCCGGCTGGGTGATATACAACGCCACACCCTCATACGGCGCGTTCTCCGGCTTGGGATGCACCAGAATGCGATCGCCGGGCCCCGCCGCCGCCAGCGCCGCCTCAATCCGGTCATAGTCCTGCCCCGGCCCGACATGCAAGGTGGCGGCCAGCGCCGGCGATGCGATGACGCAGAGGAGAAGGATCATGGCGTATATTTTACGTCGCGTTTTCATCTAAGCAGCCTCCCATTACACGCAATCAACAAACGACTTCGCAGGGATGACGGTTTTTGTAGGGGCGCCCCCCTGTGGGCGCCCAGGGCGGGCACGGGGGCCCGCCCCTACCTTTGTGCATCTGCACAAAGGACGCGAACTGAAGTTCGCTACTCCACATTTTTGAAAAACTGGAGTACCAAAGCTTGCTTTGCTTGACCTGAACGAAGCAAGCTTTGCCACTCCGGCTCCCTTTTACAACGGCTTCACCATCAGGTTGCGTTTGTGGATACCGTCGGCACCGCCCTCGTGGATTTGGAAGGCGATGGAACCGTCGGTCGTGGACTTTTCGTCATCGACGAAATCCATCACCAACACCCCATTGAGCCAGGTGGTATAGCGGTTGTCGAGCACCCGCACCATGAGGTGATTCCATTCCTGAGGGCGCAGGGCGAGCGTTGGCAGGGAGCCACGATCCGGCGTAATCAGCCACGCCCGCTTGTAGCTCTCATACAGCCAACCGGTATTGGTTGGATAGCCCGGCTCGATCTCCACCTGCATCCCGGAAATGATGGGATAGCCGTCTTCCTCCCGCAGGGTGATGTCGGAGTGGAAGAAGAAGCCGTAGTTGCCGCCACCCGGCATCAGCATTTCGCCTTCGAACAGGAAGTCTTTGTAGTTTTCGGTCGTGGCGACATAGCCCTCCGAATTCAATGGCCCGCTTTCCCCGTGCAACATGCCGTCCTCGGCGTACCATTTTTCCTGGCCGAAAATCTCCCAGCCATCCAGGCTCTCGCCATCAAACATTTCCTGCCAACCGGCTTCCCGGGGCAGCTCCCGCACGCGCAGGTTGCGGTATTCCACCACCGTCTCGGGTTCCTCCGTAGCGAAGGCGAAGACCTGAAGCGCAATATGCCCACGGCGGTACTGCTCGTCCTCGGTCCGGTTCGCCAGTTCGTCGCCCAAATAGATCTCAATCACGCCGTCCTGCGCCACGATGCGCATTTCATTCCAGTCTCGCTGCTGCAATGTGCGCGCAGCGTCTTCCGCGGTCTCAGTAATGGGACCGCGGAGACTCTCGCAAATCAGGCGGCCGGTGGACAGGCGCTGCCGCGTCTCGACGTCCGCCTGATAGCCATACATCACCTTGGGCGCGTCTTCCGGCGCTTCTCCTTCGGCCAGCGGCGTCCGGGGCAGCCAGTGCCCATGGAACTGCACGCCGCCATTGGTCGGCTCCGGCGTGCGAAACTCGACGGTGATCTCCAGGTCGCCATACTCCCGGCCAATATACAGCAGCCAGGCGTTCTCATCCGGTGCGGCTGCGCCCCGGATAACGCCATCCTCAATCGTCCATTCCCCGGACAACGCCTCCCACGCCGATAAATCCTCGGCATCGCTCAAGGTCTCCCAGGCCATGGCGCCTGGGGCCATGCATACGAGGGCGGCGATAAGGACCAGTAACAAGTGATTCAACTTCATGCAATGTACTCCTGAATAGGTAGAATGCGGTTTCCATAATTTGTGCGAACACGTCCTATTATAGCGACGCCCAGGTACAGCGTCCACATTGGCGCCATCCAGACTCATCGCCCCAGCAAAGCGCCGCAACAGCAAAGAACCCGGGGCAAGGCCATTGGCCCTCCACCCCGGGCTTTGGATTCGTGTTCGTTATCTGTTTAGGACAGCAGTGCTTTCATTATTGCAATTTGCTTTAGCGGCTTGCTTTGAATCTTCGCGGGTTGAATCTGTGCATTGCGGCAAAAAGTCCTTTTCTTATATACTATTGACTTAATTTAAATCGCAAATCCGCGCATCATGAAAAGGACACCTTGTGTTTGATATAGATTTTGCCCATGTCGTGCTAATGTACGGCTGCCTGCTTTTCTCGCTTTGCGTACACGAAGCGGCCCACGCGGCCATGGCCAACCACTGTGGCGATCCTTCGGCCAAGCTGATGGGCCGGCTCACGCTGGACCCGCGCAAGCACATCGACCCCATTGGTACCGTGCTGATGCCTTTGTTGATGCTGACGATGCAAGTGCCCTACCTCTTCGGCTGGGCCAAGCCGGTGCCGTTTAATCCACGTAACCTGAACAACATCAAACGCGATCCGGTGTACATCGCCATGGCCGGGCCTGCGTCGAACCTCCTGATAGCCTTGGCCTGCGCGTTTATCCTGCGCATCATCATGCACGTACCCGGCATTAATCCAAATGACGTTTTAGGTATCATCATTCAATTTTTAACAAATGAGAATCTTGGCGCGCCGGGCGCTGACAGCGCTCTGGGCATCAGTGTCTTGATTTTATTCGCACTGATCATGATTAATCTCTTACTCATGGCCTTTAACTTGATTCCCGTGCCCCCGCTGGACGGCCATTATGTACTGCATTTTTTTCTTCCTCCTTCCGGGCAACGCATGCTTGAGCAGATCGGACCTTTCGGTATCCTCATCGTCATCATCTTTATTGCGCCCAACTTCTTGCCGCCTGTAATGAACGCGTTGATGAGCGGAGTCTTTTTCTTGTTAACGGTCGGCATGTAAACCCGCGGTCGCTTTTCACCTTTCGCGTAAAATTTGCTATACTGGGGCCTCGGGGAAGTGCAAGCGCCGGGCTTTGCGGTAACGCCGTGTGTAGTCCCGGTACGCATGATTTTTGGACAGGCGCCAGCCATGCCCGCCCCCTGTCACGCCCTCGCCTCACCCTTGGTGCGTCCGGCGCGCATTCTTGATGAACCATCTACGCTGACTATTCTGTAGCGATTAATAGCCCGGATTTAGGAGATATACATGGACTTGCCAAAGAAATATAAGCCCCAGGAGGCGGAAAGCCGCTGGGAAAAATATTGGGAAGAGAGCAACCTCTTTGCCTGGGACCCGGAAAAGGGGCGCGATGAGACCTTTGTGGTCGACACCCCGCCGCCGACCGTAAGCGGCTCGCTGCATGTCGGCCACCTGTTCAGCTATTCCCACCAGGACTTCATCGTGCGCTACCAGCGCATGCTTGGCAAGAACATCTTCTTCCCCATCGGCTGGGACGACAACGGACTGCCCACCGAGCGCCGGGTCATGAATGTCTTCAACGTCCGTTGTGACGCGCACAAGCACTACGATCCCGACTTCAAACGCGAACGGGGGGCGAAAGGCGATCCCCTGTCGGTAAGCCGCCCGAATTTCATCGAGCTTTGCCACGAGATCACTGGGGAAGACGAAGAAGCCTTCAAGCGCCTCTGGAGCCGGCTGGGCCTGAGCTATGACTGGAGCCAGGAATACGCCACCATCGAGGACCACTGCCGGTATATCTCGCAGTACAGCTTTCTGGAACTGCTGGAAAAGGGCCAAATCTACCAGGCGGAAAACCCCGTGCTCTTCGATGTGGATTTCCACACCGCCATTGCCCAGGCCGAAGTGGAAGACCGGGAACGCCCCAGCGCCTACAACTTCCTGCGCTTTGGCATTCTGGAAAGCGACGAGAAAATCGTCATCGCTACGACGCGCCCGGAATTACTGGCCGCCTGTGTGGCGGTGCTGGCGCATCCCGACGATGAACGCTACCAACATCTCTTCGGCAAATTCGCGGTAACCCCCTTCTTCGAGGTTCCCGTGCCCATCATGGCCGACGCCAAGGCCGACCCGGAAAAGGGCACGGGTATCGTCATGGTCTGTACCTTCGGCGATCAGACAGACGTGGAATGGTGGCACGAATACAACCTGCCGTTGCGCCAGATCATCGGGAGCGACGGCTGCCTGACGTCCATGCAGTTCAGCGCCTTTGACGGCCAGGCGGGCGGTCCGGACAGTGGCGGCATTCAAACCGGTGGTGAATATGGCGTACCCAGTTTGAATCCAGACAAGGCCTACGAGATTTACAGCAAAATCCAGGGCCGCTATACGAAACAGGCCCAGAAGATCCTGCTTGGGCTGGCGGATGAACTCTCAGAAGAGGTCATCACCCGTCCACCAGAAGAAATCACCCACGCGGTGAAGTTTTTCGAGAAGGGCGACCGGCCGCTCGAGCTGATCCCCACGCGCCAGTGGTACACCCGAATCATGGACAAGAAAGACGCGCTCATCGAACAGGGCCGTAAAATCCAGTGGCATCCGGACTACATGTTCAAGCGCTACGAACACTGGGTGGAGGGCCTGAACCAGGACTGGTGCATCAGCCGCCAGCGCTTCTTTGGCGTGCCGATCCCCTTGTGGTTCAAGATAGACAGCAACGGCATCGTGCAATACGACCAGCGCTTGCTTCCCGAAGTCGAGCGCCTGCCGATTGATCCCTTCGACGATGTGCCCACCGGCTACACCGAGGATCAACGCGATCAACCCGGTGGCTTCACGGGCGATCCGGATGTCTTTGATACCTGGGCCACGAGCTCGCTGTCACCGCAAATTGCCACGCAATGGGTGCGCAACCCGGAGCGTCATGAAAAGCTTTTCCCGATGGACATTCGCCCCCAGGGACACGACATCATCCGCACCTGGGCCTTTTACACCATCGTGAAAGCATACCTGCACGAAGGCGCCATTCCCTGGAAGCACATTGTGTTGAGTGGCTGGATTCTGGACCCCGACCGCAAGAAGATGTCCAAGAGCAAGGGCAACGTCGTCACGCCGGAGCCGCTGGTTGAGGCGAATAGCGCCGACAGCCTGCGTTATTGGGCGGCCCGGGCGCGTCTCGGGGTGGACACCGCCTATGACGAGCAGGTCTTCAAGGTAGGCAAGCGTCTGGTGACCAAGCTCTTCAATGCGAGCAAGTTTGTGATTGGCCGCTTCGACGGGCTGGACATTGCCGACTTGGGGCCGGAGAAGATCATTACGCAGACGGATCGCGCCCTGATCGCCGAGCTCCGACCGCTCATTACGCGCAGCACCGATGCCTTCGACAAGTTCGACTACGCCCAGGCGCTGAGTTTGACGGAGGACTTCTTCTGGCGGGTCTTCTGTGACAACTACCTGGAGCTGGCCAAGTCGCGCACCTATGACGAGACCCTGAGCCCGGAACGGCTCTCCGCCTGTGCGACGTTGCGCCTGGCGCACCGGGCGATATTGCGCATGCTGGCGCCGTTCACGCCCTATATCACCGAAGAAATCTGGAGCTGGGTCTACACAAAGGATGCCGACATGCACGCTTCGGTGCACCGCAGCCCCTGGCCCACCCTCGCGGAGGTGGAGGCCATTCCCGCGCCGGAGCAGGACAACATCTACGCCGCTTCGGTGGAAGTCATTGAAGCCGTGCGCCGCGCCAAGGCGGAGGCCAATCGCAGTATGGCCGCGCCGGTGGAACGCGTAGACGTAAAAGCCGAGGCGGTCGTATTAAGCGCGCTGGAAGCCTCCCGGGGCGATATCATGGGCATGCTCAAGATCGAAGCCCTGAACCTGGAAGAAGGCAAAAGCGACAACGGCCTCGCGCAGGTGCAGGTTGCGCTGCCCGCCGCGGAATGAGCCCCGACGATGTACTGAACCGATAGCATGGACTTCCCGGGGTACGGGCGACACTGCCTTTACCCCGGTTATTAATACGGCCCCGGGCCGCCCTTACCCCCTCCCTTTTCCGCTGGAGATGAAGACGCATGTTTTGGCTGCAACTGGTCGACAAAATAGTGGCTTTACGCAAACGCCGCTTTCTGAAAGAGTTCAAGTCGGTGGGTCAGGACTGCGTGTTTCTGGGCGACCGGATGGAGCTGGGGGGCAAGATGCACCTGGGCGATGGCGTGGAGCTGGGGAACAATCTGGTGCTGCATACCAACCGGCAGGGGGTCATCCGCATCGGCAGCCGGACGGTGGTGAGTGATTATGTCATGATGCACAGCAACGATCGCGTTGAGGTCGGCGAAGACTGCTATATCGGGCCGTACTGCGTGCTGCGCGACAACAACCACGTCTTCCAGGGCACCGACGCGCATTGGCGCTACACCCCGCCCATCATCAAGCCGATCATCCTCGGCCCCAAGTGCTTTCTTGGGGCGCGCAGCTATGTCATGCCGGGCGTCACGCTCGGGGAAGGGGCCGTCATACTCCCGGGCAGCCTGGTCACCCGGAACGTCGGCGCGTATGAAATCTGGGGCGGCAGCCCGAGCGCGCAATTCATCGGAGACCGCAAAGACCCGGAACGCACCTGCCAATCCCTGCGCCACCGCGAGCTGCTCAACGCCTTCACCGGCGACGCCGCCACGACAGCCACTACGGAGGACTGACGCCCCCCCCCACGCTGTGGTGTGCATTTGTGGATGTTGTGCTGAAGCCCGTTTAGATTCACAGATTTTATCGGGGCATTGTATGGCCACGCACTGCTTAGCATGCGCAGGAATGCAGGCATGGCTGAACAGTTACAACCTTCGATGCACACGGCCCCGACCGCGGAGCGGTCCAGCTTGTAGCGCGGGGTAAGGCCGAAGGCAGTCACCCCGGGTATCGTCGCCTCCCCCGGAATTGGCTCCCTGAAAGGGCGCCAGCAGCATATAGCCCGGCTCATTCGATGGTGTCCTGTTGGCGGTAGTATGTTACGTCAGATTTCCATATAAGGCGCGATACCGCAAAGTAAACTTTGCGACGCCACATAACCGCAAGGCGTCATGTATCTGCGTACATCGGCGTCATCTGCGGATAAAATCACTTCCGTGCTTTCCGTGTGTTCCGTGGTAAAAAAAGCGACATGTGACGTCCCCCCAATAAAAACACCGGGCCCTCTGGTCGTAACCAAAGAACCCGGCGCCAAGAAAGGGAACGAAGTAGGAGTAGAGAAGATCATGTTGTTCACTGTCTACTCTTATCAACGGCACGTGCTGCCTGGGTGATGACAACCGAGTTCTGTTTTTGGCAGGCGCGTAGAGGTCGCATGCGGCGGGCAGGTTGCGCTATACTATGGGCTGCAAAAAAAGCATTAAGCGGGGGCTTTGCGCGGGTGGCGTAAAGCCCTTTTTCTATAAAAAGGATACGGTATGCGGGTAGCAATCATCACCCT
>SKJD01000142.1 GCA_007116095.1 Candidatus Hydrogenedentota bacterium | reverse complement strand
TCCTGCAGCAGCGCGTCGCGTTTGCCTTTGAGCAGGTTGACACCGTCGGAAGCCAGCTTGATCTGCGACTTGCGCGCCAGCATGTTCATCCGTGTAGGTGCTACATTTTCCATAGCGCTAACCTTATCTGCTTACGAATGCCGGGGCATTCGAGATATTGCCAACAAGAAAAAACCGGTCCGTGCCTAGTTGCCCATATAGGGCGACCGATTGCCGTCTTCCATGATGTCACAGTAGTACCGGTCGATGGTGTCCTTGTTGATGCGGGTCAGCTCTTCGCGTGGCAGCAGCCCCAACATCTTCCAGCCCGCATCCAGGGTTTCATCAATGGTGCGCCGCTGAAAGCCCTGACCCAGCATATCCCGCTCAAACTGGTTCGCGAAGTTCAGGTATTTTCGGTCCAGTTCGGTCAGTGCATCTTCACCCACAATGGCCATCAACTTTTTGATGTTCTGGCCCTGGGCATAGGCGGCGTAGAGCTGGTTCGCCCATTCGCGGTGATCGGCGCGGGTGGCGCCTTCGCCGATGCCGTTGTTCATCAGGCGTGACAGACAGGGCAGCAGGTCCACGGGCGGGAAAATCCCCTGGCGATGTAATGGACGACTCAATACGATCTGTCCCTCGGTGATGTAACCCGTCAAATCGGGAATCGGGTGTGTGATGTCGTCGTCCGGCATGGTAAGCATGGGAATCTGCGTCAGCGAACCTTCCTTGCCGCGGATACGACCTGCGCGCTCATAAATCGTCGACAAGTCCGTGTACATGTAGCCGGGATAGCCGCGACGCCCGGGAATTTCTTCACGGGCCGAGGAAATCTGGCGCAGGGCCTCACAGTAGTTGGTCATGTCCGTCAGGATGACCAGCACCTGGTACCCCTTCTCAAAGGCCAGGTACTCGCCGACGGTCAGCGCGCAACGCGGGGCGAAGAGCCGCTCAATCGCCGGGTCGTCCGCCTGGTTGAGGAAGGCCACCACCCGGGCGCCCTTGCCGCCTTCATCGAAGGAGCGCAAAAAGTACTGGGCTTCGCGGGCCGTGATACCCATGGCTCCGAAGACCACCACGAAGGGGGTATCGTCGCTCTTGGTGCCGGCGTTTTGGACGATCAGGTTCGCCAGCTCATTCCCGGGCAGCCCGGAACCCAGGAAAATCGGCAACTTCTGACCGCGCACCAGCGTGTTGAACCCGTCAATGGCGGATACGCCGGTTTCAATGAAGTCGCTTGGCTTGTCACGGGAAACGGGGTTGATGGCGGAACCGTTGATTTCCAGCTCCACTTCCGGGACCACCGGCGGCAAACCGTCAATAGGTTTGCCGGTGCCGTTGAAGCGTCGACCGATGATGTCTTCCGAGCAGGCAATCCGGGCGGCGTCGGCGCTCAGTGAGACCGAAGTCCCTTCTACGTCAACACCGGTCGTGCCCTGGAGGAGCTGCAACACGGCGTGATCGCTGGTGGCTTCCAGGATTTGTCCCTGGCGTTTTTCGCCTGTGCGCATGTGGACGTCCAGGATGGCGCCGGTCGGGAAGCGACCTCCGTTTTTCAAAAATACCAGCGGACCGGAGACGTAGGTCAGGTCCCAATATTCTTCATGAAGCATTTCATTGCTTTGTGTTTCAGCCATATTGACGCACTCTTCCTATCCGTTACGCCGCTTCCAGCGTGGTTAAGGTTTGCCTGATTTTTTCTTGCATGGCTTCCTTCTTCACCGCGAAGCCTTCGTTGGCTTCGTCACGCAGACGTGAGATGTCTTCACGCAGCGGCAATGCGAGAATGCGGCTCAGTGGGATTTCCCGTTGCAGCACCTTGGAGCATTCCTCGTGAAAGGTCATCAGCACATCGAGAATGCCGATCATCTTTTCCATGGTGCAGGAAGCGTCGGTCTTCGAGAAGGCATTCTGTTGCAGAAAAACTTCCCGGATCAGCCGCGAGCATTCCAGGATCAGCCGTTCGTTGTCCTGCAGGGCGTCAGGGCCGACCAATTGCACCACTTCCTGAAGTTCCGCATCGCGTTGCAACAGGGTCATGGCCTCTTGGCGGCGTTGAATCCAGCCGGAAGGCGCATTCTGATCGAACCAGCTCTTGAGCCCCTCGAAATACAGAGAATAACTGCGGTTCCAGTTCACCGACGGATAGTGCCGGCGATAGGCCAGGTTGGAGTCCAGGGCCCAAAGCGCGCCGGATACGCGCATCGAGGTCTGGGTTACCGGCTCCGAGTAGTCACCACCGGGCGGGGAGACCGCGCCGACCGCCGTCAACGAGCCAAGACGGGGCTTTTCGCCTTCCGGAACCGTGCCGCAGCATTCCACCTGGCCGCAGCGTTCGTAGAAGGTTGCGATACGTTCGGAAAGGTAGGTCGGATAGCCTTCTTCCCCGGGCATTTCTTCCAGGCGCGAGGAGATTTCACGCAGTGCTTCGGCCCAACGCGAGGTCGAGTCGGCCATCAGCGCCACATCGATGCCCTGGTCGCGGTAGTACTCGGCAATGGCCATACCGGTGTACACGGATGCGTCACGCGCCGCTACCGGCATGTTCGAGGTGTTTACCACGAGAATCGTCCGGTTCATCAGCGTGTCGCCGGTGTTCGGGTCTTCCAGCTCGGGGAATTCGTTGAGCACTTCCGCCATCTCGTTGCCGCGCTCACCGCAGCCCACATAGACGATGACCTGGGCGTTACAGTACTTGGAGATGCTGTGCTCTACCACGGTCTTGCCTGCGCCGAACCCACCCGGTATGATGGCCGAGCCGCCCTTGGCGATCGGGAAAAGCATGTCCAGCACCCGCTGGCCTGTCAGGAATGGTTCATCCGGCGGGAGCTTGCGAGCGAAGGGGCGGGGGAGCTTCACCGGAACCTTGTGCATCATTCGCAATTCCGCGCCATCTTCCAACGTCACGATGGTGTCGG
>SKJD01000230.1 GCA_007116095.1 Candidatus Hydrogenedentota bacterium | reverse complement strand
GTCCGGGGTTACCATCATCGCGCCGTCATCCGTGATCACCCAGCCCGAAGCGTCGGTCCAGGCGTCAAAATCGCTGCCGTCAAAGAGCACTATCGCATTCTCCGGCGGCTCGGCGCCCAGGGTCGGCGGCACGTCAACGCGGCGGGTCATGCTGTAGGGTTCGCCATCCGAATGCCGGGTCCCGGTGAAGCTGTCGCCGTCAATCACACCGGTATAGCCCGCTTCATCGAAGCGGATGACCCCATCCTCGGCCTGCGCGTTTATGGTAGCCAGCGGCCGGGCGCGCATAAAGAGTTTCGGGGCCAGACGAATGCTGTACTCATTATTGCCCAACGCAATGACTTGCGCCGTAATCACCGGGTCCACCGTCTCTTCATCCGACCAACGGCCTTCCCAGTTGCCCATGAACGGGTCGGGGTTCTCCGGATAATAGGTCGCCTCCGCATCACTTTGGGCGCAGGCCATCATGCCCGGAACCAGGCACAGCAGCGCCAGCACCCCCATACAAGCCAGTTGCTCCGTAGAAAAAATCCAACTGCGCACTCGCATAGAACCTCCCTTCATCCAGTTATTTTGTTGGTTGCATGTAGCCGTTGCCCTTCCGGCTCCGACCGAATACGCCATGGTAGAATGTCCACCCACATCAGGTCAACCTGTGCGAATGGACGCAACCGCCTAAAAGATCGGGCGGAAACCATCCTCGGTTGGCGCATCTTCAGGATCGAGAGCTTCCACCCCGTTTGCATTGTAGAACTGAACCAGCCGCATCAACTCAGACAAATTAATCCGCCAGTCCTGGGGCGCATAGTCGCTGCTGTGGGGCGTGCAGTCCTGGTTTCCGGGGCCGGGTTGATACCCATCTTCCGTGTCCGATGGATCCGCGGCGCAATGGTAGGCGCCAGCGTTGTAGAGCTGAATGCCCCGTAGCAATTCAGTCAAGCCAATGCTGCCATCGCCGTTCAAGTCAGCACTGTGATCGCCGGGCTCCGGCTCGGGATCAGGTTCCGGCGCAATGGTGCTGATAAAATCCACCTCAAAGTCCCCAGCGGCATTGCCTGGATCAAAACGCAACCCACGGACTTCACTCCCACTCCAGCCCGTGGCGGACGCGATGTCTACCGTATAGGTATGCCATTGTCCGTCACCCTGGATCGGGAAATTGTGGGAGCGATCTTCGCTGTAGTTGGGCGCATTGGCCGTCGTCCAGTAAAACTCCGCACGATCACCGGCTGTCGCCCGCATGCGCACATAAATTTTTGGAAGGTTATCTGCCAGCAGAAACATGTTCGGCCGCTCCAGGAACGGATCGCCTCCGGTGGACTGGCCGGAAAGGATGCCATCGCCCGCATTCAGATTTGAAATCTGATTTCCAGCCACCCAGCCTTCGTTATCCTCCTCAAAGTAGAACTGGATAGCGGTATGCGCGGGCAGTGCCTGGTCCCAGTTGTCCAACCCGATGATGGGTAGGGCAAAGGCCGCCGTATCGAAGAACTGCGGCGTACCCGCGTCCCGGAATACATACCAGCTTCGCTTGCGCTCCAGGGGCGCCGCCGGGAAATCATCGTTCTCGTCGCGTGTCCACAGTCCCAGGAGCAAGCCACCTTCATTGCCATGATCGACATGCCGGTGCAGGATAAACGAATCGATACCCCGCGTATGACTCAGCTTGTGGTAGGCGTAGGCATAGGCCGCCGCCTGGATGTCCTGGCCGTTGGCCGTGGTCGGGGTGTGGAAACCCTGCTCGGAAAGGATAATCCGGCGCAAGGCGCCGTCGTAAAGCAAATGTTCCTGTTCCAGGTACACCGGCAGAATCTCGATATTCCGGAAAGTGATGCGGGGCGTGTCGAAGGTGAAGAGCGCCGTGCTGTCGTTCCAGAAACGCGGCTCGAAGAGGTTCTCTGGGTAGGGGTGATGCGCCACATACCAGGGATAGTTGCCGTGGGCGGTGGCGTATTCATTCATCAGCTCAATGACATCCACCCCCGGCCCGGAGCGCAGGGGATTCCCCGCATGGATCGCGGTCCAGTGATGCTCCAGACTGATGAAAGCCCGGGCTTCAGCGTGGTATTTGCGCACCGCCAGGTCCGTCACCCGCACGGCATGCTCGTAGTCCACCATGAAGTCTTCCAGCGCAATGTTGCCCTGGTTGTGCCACCACCAGTGGGAGTTGACCTCATTTCCTACGATGTACTCCGTGACCCACCCCGAGGAGGCTGCGGGGTCCGAGTAGCGATGCGCCAAGAACTCAATCGCTGCCCGGTAGGCGCGTAAGCCTTCGGCATCGGTCAGGTTGAAGGCCCCGAGGCCATTGGGCGTCTGCGCCAGCAGGGTCTCCGGGTGAATAAAGGGATTGTCCGGATTCGGCGCATTGGGTACGGCATTCAGCAGAATCAGGCTGATATTCATGCCGGCGTCAGAGAGCGTGCGCACCTGGTTGTCCAGCCCCTGCACCGCCCCCATATTGATGCCAATTTCCTGCCCGTCCACCGTCCAGGTCTGGGTAGGGTTCGGGTTGTTCCAGTCGACAATGTTGTTCACCAGCACATTGAGCCCGGCATGGTTTACGCCGAGTTCAATCGCGTCGTCCACCAGTTGGACCTGAAGGCCCTTGATGTTTTCCGGCTCCGGGTACGAGAAATTGCGGTCGGCATGGAAGGTCCAGAGAAAGCCCGAGGCGCCAGGGTCACCACCATCGTAGTTGGACTGATTCGTCACGCCTATCCATTCAATCTCCAGCAAGGCGTCACGATAGTTATCCGCGTTGGCCGTGTTCTCCGGTACATCCAGCCGCAAGGTGCGATTGCCCGACCATGCCTCGCCTTCGCCATTCTGCAGGTCTACTTGCACCGTCTGCCACGCCCCCGTAACATTCACCGTGAAGGGCACGCGGCCATGCGCGC
>SKJD01000359.1 GCA_007116095.1 Candidatus Hydrogenedentota bacterium | reverse complement strand
TGCTGTTCTCTACAATCTTGTCCAGAGCTTCCTGCTCGATGATGGAGCGTGACTGCTCGGCAAAACCCTCGCGAAGCTGGGTACGCACCTGCTCGCGGAGTTCTTCGAGGCTGTCCTTGCCGGCCATCTTGGCGAATTCGTCGTTCAGCTCGGGCAAGGTCTTGCGCTTCACTTCATGTACCTGAATTGTGAACTTCGCCGTCTTGCCGACCAAATCTTCGCTGGGGTAGTCTTCTGGGAAGTCCACATCCGCAATGATTTCCTGACCGGCCTTCGCGCCAACCAAGGCATTCTCAAAGCTCTCAAAGAAGCGCTTCGAACCGATTACATACGGATAATTTTCGGCGCTGTTGCCCGGAAATTCTTCCCCATCGATGAGGCCATTGAAGTCGATGATGACCTGGTCGCCATCAGCCGCTTCGCCATCTTCCACGGTCTCGAAGGTGGCCAGGCGTTCACGCATTTCATTGATGGCGCTTTCGACATCCTCATCGCTGATTTCCAGCACGGGACGCTCAAGTTCCAGACCTTTATAATCGCCCAATTCACAGCGGGGAATCACCTCAAATTTAATGGTGAACTCCAGGGGATCATCGTCCTTGCGCTGCAAGGCATCTTCCAGCCCGTCAATATCTGGCGGGCTCATGGGGCGCAGTTCTTCCTGCTTGATCAGCTTCTCAAACGAAGCCGATACCAGCTTGTCGATGCTTTCGGCGCGCACATGCTTGCCCATCTTGTTTTCGAGAAGCTTGCGAGGGGCCTTTCCCTTACGGAACCCCGGCAGCTCGGCATCGGTCTGCAATTCACCAAAAAGCTTGTCAACCTCACTTTTTTGATTGATTGCGGGCACCGAAACCGCTACTTCGTACAGGCATTCCCCTTTATAGTCCACATTGAAGGTGGGTTCTTCCGTGAACTTATACGCTTCATCATGATCGTGATCATGATCGTGGTCGTGGTCATGCCCGGCATGCTCCGCATCCGCCTCTGGCGCATCCGTAACCTGGGGCGTGCTTTCGCTATCATCCGTCGCAGTGGTTGCGGTGGATTCGTTTTCAGGGGTCTCGTTGATGTCCTTGTCGCTCATGATCTATTCCGTCTGTTTCCCGGGGTTGGTGGTGGGCGAGGCGGGAGTTGAACCCGCACACCTTGCGGTACTGGATCCTAAATCCAGCGCGTCTGCCAATTCCGCCACTCGCCCGTCGTTGTAGTTTCTTGGATGCTGCCATTTAAGCCCGCGCCAGCGATTAGTCAGGCGCCTCAAACGACAACGGATCGCAATAATCCGGTTTGGGTTTACAGGCATCCCGTGACCCGGGCGTGCCGATTTTCACTTGCGTTGACGCCTGCCCAATCCGGCAAGTAGAACAATACTGCGCCAGGCTTTGCGATGTCCGGCGTTGATTCGTAATATGGTCAGACATAAAAAATCGGGTCGATTACCAGTCGTGTAAGTAGGGATCGTCCCGATAAAGCGTATTGCTGGTAACGGCGCATAAGCCGGGTCTGCCCGTTGAAACCACAATAAAGCGCTATGGTGTGTACCATATTTGTCTGATCGATTCCAGTATTATACGCTAAGATCGGCCTTGAATCAAGCCTTACCGACGCTTCAGCCGCCCCTGATGACAAGCAGCAAGCCTGTATGTTTTACACACTTTACCCGATGCGCTCCCATGCTTTATAGCTGTAATAGGCGCTGCTCAGTCCCCTGATCCTGACACCACGCATAAGTGGAAAATCCTGTGAAAATCTTGACTTCCTCCGCTTGATAAAAATATTATGATTGTTAAGGAGAGAGCGATGAAAAAAGGGCATAGATTGCTTTATGTGATGGCTGTAGGGCTGGTCGCAATGGGACATAGTCAGTCTGCTCCAGCGCAGCAAGCGGCTTTTTCTGCCACATCGCAAAATTCTTCGGCAACAGCCCCTGCTGCCGCCCCCTCAGGCGCACCGGGTAATGACGCGGTACACTTGGTGACTGGCCAGGTGCTGGAGCATGTCAAGGTGCTCCGCGCCACCGGCCCCCAGATTCAAATTCTGGTCTGGGGAGGCGTCGCGCCGCTCCAAATCGCCAAAAAGCTCGTGGAGCATATCGAGTACGGCCCAAATGATACGGAAGCCGGTGAAGAGGAAGAAGCGAAAACACCAGAGATTATCACCGGCGCCGAGCTCTCGACGGAATTTCACGCCAAACTAACCACCCCGCTTTCTGAAGCGCCCATTACTTTTGAAGACAGCGACTTTGTTGCAGCGTTGGAAATCCTCGGCGAGGAAGCTGAAATTCAAATTGTGATAGAAGCCGCTGTCCGGAGCCTTCCACAGGAAACACGCCGTTGGCAAGTGGAAATCCCCCCGGAAAGCTCTTTTGACATCATCCTGCAGGAGTACCTCCTGCCCGCCTTCCCCAAACTCGCCGTCCGCTACGAGTTCGATCAAATTCGCCTTACGCTGGCCGGGTAGTCGCTCCACGCCGGGCGCCGCCCATAATATCTTCGCACCTGTGAATAAAAGCCTGTAAACAGGGGTCTATTGCTTGAAACCCGGCCCGTCCCGCGTGTACATTACGCTCAACAATACGCCACCTGCGTATTGGTAGCGCAGCCGTACTTGCTCCACAATACTTTGGAGCCCAATTCGGCAAACCGGAAAGCGCCCCCGGATATTTTTTGGCCAAGCTGTACTGCAACCACCACCTGCAATGCGCCTGACACTTTGGAAATTCGCCAGTAATGCGTTTAGCCTTTGTTGACACCCTATTCTCATGGCCACCCAACGGGGGAGCCGATGTCGATTTGTACCATGTGGCCGGGGAGCTGAACCGACTGGGGCACACGGTGCATCTTTTCGGTCTCGACGAAGCCAATAGCCCGGAGCGGGGCCTTTTTGACGCATCGGCATTACCGTTTCCCGCCTCCCATGTACCACTCAGTACCGGAAGACAGGGCGCGGAAAAAACCGCTGCTGAATTTCGCCATGAAGTGGACGCATTCCGCCCGGATCTCGTTTTTGTATGCGACAGCTTCTTTCTCAAGCCATACTTGCTTCAAGCTTTGGCTGATTACCCGCTCATGAGCCGCTTCTATGCCCATGAACTGGTTTGCCACCGGGATATCCTGCGCTTCAAGGAAGGGGCTCCCTGCCCCAACCACTACCTGGCAACGCCGGAAGCCTGCCGTCGCTGTGCGCTGGAACACCTGGGTCCGGAGATCAAATGCGGCAACCATAGCGCCTGGCTGCGGGAATACCTGCATGCCCGGGCCTACAGTCCACAGTACTACCCGCTGCTGCACGAAGCCCTTGCCCAGGTACGGGTAGCCATCACCTACAACGCGCACATGGCCGAAGCGCTGGCTCCCTGGTGCCAAAGCACCGCAGTGATCCCCGGCGGCGTCAACCTACTGGACTTTCCCTTTTCCCGTTGCCCGGTGCGCGCACCCAAAGAAAAGAAAGTGATCCTGATCTCAGGGCGGGCCGAGGATCCGGCCAAAGGGCTGTCCGTGCTCCTGAACGCGGGGGAACGCCTGGCGGAATTGCGCAGCGACTTTATAGTTCAGGCCACATTGCCCGAGGACAACGAGGGCCCAGACTGGTTTCAACCGGTGGGATGGCGTTCGCACCAGGAGATGCGCGCCCTATACGCCCAGGCGGATATCTGTGTGGCGCCCAGCATCTGGGAAGAGCCCTTCGGTCTGGTGGCGCTGGAGGCCATGGCGACCGGTCGGCCGGTCTGTGTGAGTCGGGTGGGGGGGTTACAACACATCGTCAAGCATACTGAAACCGGCTTTGTCTTCGCCTCCGAAGACGACGCGGAACTCGCCAAACAGCTCAGCATTTTGCTGGACAACTGGGAGATGCGGCAACGTATGGGCGCGGCGGGACGCCTGGCGGTGGAGACGCGGTACACCTGGGAGAATATCGTGCAGGACCACTACCTGCCGCTGCTGGCGCAATTTCAGTCCGGTAGCGCAGTACAGCAGGCACAGGGAGTACGCGCCAATACGCCAGATATGGAGTCACCGATGCAGCAGCGACACGTCCTGCAAGCCCGATTAAGGGAATACCCATGAACACGCCTGATTCACCAGGCGCCATCTGCGCCTATTACAGCCGGGGTCCCCACTTCAGACGGGTGCTCCAGGAACTCCGTACGGCCTATCCCGATGCCCGGCTGATAGCCCTGTTGCCGCCCGGCTACCCTTCGGCGGTAATCCGGGACCTGGTGGACGCCTATGAGTTCACCCAACACAAACAGTACCGCGGTCGCCAGATAGGCGCGCTGTACCGGCTGCGCCGTCAAATCCGCCAACACCGGCCGGATTTGTTCGTGGTGATGTTCGACAGCCCACGACTCCGTCTACTCGGCGCGTTAACGGGTATTCGGGAGCGCTATTGCATTTCCTCCCGGGGCCATTGGCGACTATTGCGGGTTTCCCCGCACCATCAGGCCTTCAGCAGCCTCCTCAGCCGCATCGCGGGAACCTTACGCTACCACTGGGTGCGTTTTCAGGTGCTGCACCGCCCGGTGCGCAGCATTGTGCCCCCCAAGCAAAACAAGGAGTAAGGCTGTTATTCCGTTTGAGTAGGGTAAGCGAAGGTTACTGCAACTGGTCCAGCGGGATTGATTCATCAATCAGCATAACGGGAATATCATCGCGGATAATGTAGAGGAAGGCCTGATCTTCCCGGACCAGCCCGCCATCAATGGCATCCGTTACAGCATCCCCGGCGCGGTTTTTTAACGTTCCATCTGCTATGGCCGCATTGACCTTGGCCAGCAAGGCATCGTCCGCCAGCTTAACCGGGGTCTTGTTTTCCGGACACACGAGAATATCAAGCAATTTCTGATCTACCATGGTATCTATTCACTACCTTCCAGGGGTTTATTGGATAAAAATGCGTTTCGAATGGCGGTTTCAGACCACTTGCCCATTGAGGCTGCGTCTGCAAGAACTTGCCAGCAGCTTCCGTGTGGCTCAACGCTTTCTTGGCAATCGTGGTCGTATTTACATATAATAATACATTCTGACCGCCGTAACCAAACCCTGGACACACCGAGCGGTACAAGCCGCATGAAGCGCTGCCGCCCCTTCCTCCGCTGTTCGCTGCCTTGCAATGTTGCAAAAACATGAAAGTACACAATTCAGCCATTTTATGACCACCATGCCAGACCTACATGCCAACAGTAACAGCGCCTGTTGCGATGCGCCCGAGGCCTTGCAACACACCGATACGCTGCGCCCATCCGGGTCGCTGCGTCGGGCCTCGTTGCACACCCTGGGCTGCCGATTGAACCAGTCCGAGACGGCTATCTTGACGGACAAACTCCGGGAAGACGGCTATGGAATCGTCCCATTCGGCGCGCCGGCGGATTTGTGTATCATCAACACCTGTACCGTTACGCGGGAGGCCGACGCGAAGTCCCGGAAAATGGTGCGACAATTCCTGCGAAAAAACCCCAGTGCCTATGTGGCCGTCATCGGCTGTTATGCGCAGATGGGGGCAAAGACCCTCGCCGCCATTGAAGGCGTGGACCTTATCATTGGCAGCCAGGAAAAGATGAACGTACTGGATTATGTTAAGAGTGGCAAGAACGAACACCCGTTGATTGTCCGGGACTCAATCCTGCGGGATGACTTTACCCTGGTATTTCCAGACCATAGCAGCGCCATCAACCATCGTCCCAACCTGAAGATACAGGACGGCTGCGATTTCATGTGCAGCTTTTGTGTCATTCCCTTTGCCCGAGGCCGGGCACGCAGTCGGGAAATGCAGAATCTGCGCGAAGAAGCGGCAAACCTGGTCGCGAAAGGGGCGAAGGAGTTGGTGCTCACGGGGGTGAATGTCGGCTGTTATGCCTGGCAGGGGAAGGATATTGTGGACGTGGTGGACACGCTCCAGGAGTTGGACGGCCTTGCGCGTATACGAATCAGCTCCATCGAGCCGACCACCATCCCGAAAGAACTCCTGACCCGCATGGCGGACCCGGCCCACAAGTTGGCGCCTTACCTGCACATTCCCTTGCAATCCGGGGCGGACAACACCCTGGAAGCCATGCGACGGCGTTACAGCCGCCAAGACTTTCTGAACTTCATCCACCACGTACACGACGCCGTGCCGGGGGTGGGTATCGGCACGGATATCATGGTCGGTTTTCCCGGGGAAAGCGAAGCCGACTTCGAGGAGAGCTACCAACTTCTCCAGGAAAGCCCCTTGTTCTATGCCCATGTCTTCAAGTATTCTGAACGCGACGGCACGGCCTCCGCACGGCGTTCCGACCCGGTACCACCGGCGCAAATCAACGAACGCAGCGCCCGGCTGCTGCGTTGCAGTGCAATGAAGACGCGCATGTTCCAGGAACACCACCTGGGCAAACGAATGAGCGTATTGTTTGAGCGCGCTCAGGACGGCTATTGGGGCGGCTATACCGACAATTACTTGCGGGTGTTGACCACTTCAAACGAAGACCTTGAGAACCAGATTCGTTCGGTGCGCCTGACGCGCCTGCAGGGCGATCTGCTGTATGGAGAACTGGCGTAGACCCGGCTTGAGATGACCGAACCCTCCGGAAGTAAACCGGGAAGAATTCGACCTGACAACATGTTACGGGGAGTATATGGAAACGATCACCGCCTCTGAAATACCCGAAAATGTGCTGGCCAAGGAACAGGCCCTTAAAGAATTGATCGCGTCCTACGGATGCCTGGCGATAGCCTATTCCGGCGGGGTGGACTCTTCTTATCTGGCGGAAATCGCCCATGAGACCCTCGGGCACGACGCCCACATGATCCTCGCTGATTCGCCCAGCATCCCCCGTTCCGAAGTGCGCGATGCTGTCGAACTCGCCGAGGCGCGGGGTTGGCATCTCTCCGTGATTCAGACCACGGAATTTGAACAGGAAGCATTCCTGCAGAACGACGGAACCCGCTGTTACTTCTGCAAGAATGAACTCTTCACCCAGATGGACCAGTATGCCGAGGCGCATCAAATTGCCATTCTGGCTTATGGCGAAATCGCCGACGACCTCCTCGATCCGACCCGCTTGGGCGCCAAAGCCGCCCGGGAGCACCAGGTGGTGGCGCCGTTATCGCAAGTTGGGCTGGAGAAGGAGGAAATCCGTCGCTTGAGTCGCGCCCGGGAGTTGCCTACCTGGAACAAGGCCTCCTTTGCTTGCTTGTCTTCCCGCTTTCCCAAAGGCACCCGTGTCGATATCCAGGCCATGCAACAGGTAGAACAGGCCGAAGAAACCTTGAAGCGCCTGGGCTTCCACCAGTACCGCGCCCGTCATCATGGCGAGATTTGCCGGGTGGAAGTCGATACCGCCGATTTTCCCAAGCTGCTGGACCCGCAAATCCGGGATACGATAACCCGCGAGATACAGGCCGCAGGCTACCGATTTGTCACTTTGGACCTCTCCGGATACCGCACCGGCTCGACCGCCGATCTCCCTGATACAACCACCATGTAGGATGGGCTTTTAGCTTTCAATCCTACCGCTTGGTAGCTTTTTTTGCTATAACTTTGTAATTTGTTGTATAATTACGCATGAATTCGGTGACAACCCGAATTCTGTGGGCTACCGAATCTGGATATTTCACCCCCATATGCATTAAAACCGCTTGCGGTGTGTGAACTTGAAAGAGCCTGTCCGACGGCGCCCATAGTTACTCAACAAACAGGACAACGAAGGAGCCTTATTTAAATGAATCCGAAAGTCGTCGCCGTTGCTGGCGCCACGGGTGTCGTGGGTCAGCAGATGCTCAAGGTACTGGAAGACCGCGATTACCCCATCAAGTCGCTCAAACTGTTGGCCTCCGCCCGTTCCAAGGGCAAGACCATTCAATTCAAAGGCGAAGACGTGGTCGTCGAAGAGCTGACCGAGAACTCCTTTAAGGGAGTCGACGTGGCCCTGTTCAGTGCAGGCGGCGGAACAAGTAAAAAGTTTGCCCCGTTTGCCGCGAAGGATGGTTGTGTGGTGGTAGATAATTCCAGCGCTTGGCGGATGGATCCGGATGTACCGCTGGTCGTGCCGGAAGTGAATCCGGACGCCGTTAAAAAGCACAAAGGTATTATCGCCAATCCGAACTGCTCCACGATCCAGATGGTCGTGGTTTTGAAGCCACTACACGATGCCGCCACCATCAAGCGCGTGGTCGTGGCAACCTACCAGGCGGTATCCGGGGGCGGCATCAACGCCATCAATGAAATGTACGAGCAAATTGATGCGATGCTGGCCGGTAAGGAACCGCAGTGCAAGGAATTCCCGTATCCTATCGCCTTCAATGTGTTGCCGCAAATTCCTGGCAGTAATGCCTACACGGACAACGGCTACACCTCCGAAGAGATGAAGATGGTCAACGAGACCAAGAAAATCCTCGGGGACGATTCCGTACGTGTCACGGCGACCACGGTGCGGGTGCCGGTGCACACCGGGCACAGCGAGTCGGTCAATGTGGAGACAGAGAAAAAGCTGACTGCGGATCAGGCTCGTGACATCCTCTCGAAGGCCCCGGGGGTCGTCGTGCAGGATGACCCGGCCAACCAAATCTTCCCGCACGCTCTGGATGCCCACGGCAAGTATGACACCTTCGTCGGTCGTATCCGCGAGGATGTCTCGCACCCGAGCGCGTTGGACATGTGGGTCGTCTCGGACAACCTGCTCAAGGGCGCCGCGCTGAATACGATTCAAATTGCCGAGCTGCTCTAAGTTCTTAGCAATAGCATAGCCATGGTGAAATCCCATGCGCTTATGACATAGCCCAATTCAGGCCGGAGAACCTCGGGTTTCTCCGGCCTTTCGTGTGTTTCGGCGGCGAGACGTTCCCAAGTGACTCAAGGTGCGTGTGGGGGCGATCATGCCTCTGCCTCACACCCAATCTGCTGTACACCCGTATCGGCCTTGTCGCGTTATCTTTTTAGGGTGGGCTGTGCCTCTGGGGGCAGCGCAAGTATCCACCGCGAGCACGCTCGATGGACTGCAATTGTCTGCTGCTGTGAAATGCGCAGGCGCAGCATGCTACCATATCGCAGCTAACGACCAATGAGGAATGAATTAATTGATGAAATACCAAGTTTTTCAACCAGGCCTGTGGCTGCCTGCCGTACTGTTCATGGGGATGACGCTGCAATTCAGCGGATGTGGCGAAATCGCAAACAAGGACCGCATAGTCATTGCCGAGCTTGACGGCGAACAGATCACCCGCGGCGATTTGTTTCGCGTCATTCGGGAAATGGACGATGCAGAGCGCCCACATATTCGAAGCCAGCGTGACTTCCTGCGGGTGCTGAATCAATACATCGATAAGCAGATAAAAGAGCCACTGGGCTACGAATTGTCCGAAGCCGGCATTATATCACTGCCCCGGGAAATGGCCCGCGAGGAGTTTTTCCGACAGAGCGGCGACGAAGCCCAGCAACACCGCATGATCTGGGAGCTTGAGTTGCCGGAGGGTGGCGAGTCCACGCCCCTGATGCAGGTCTACAATCTTACGCCCGCCACCGTGCGCGCCGCCAAGGAAATGATTGAGATGGAAACGGACCGTATCATGGACCGGCTGCTGGGCGATCAGGCAGTGATGCACCTGGCCTACACCGCTTTCAGTGAAGGCCGGCTGGAACTGGATCAGGAAGCCCTGGAACGCGAGTACCGCTTCCAGAGCGACAATCTGATGCGCTATGAACGGCTGGTGTTCCGGGCGATACGTTTTCCGGCCCAGGCCCCCGGCGCACTGGAGGAAGCCGGCAAGGTGCGCACCCGCATTGATGAGGGCGAGGACTTTGATGCCGTCTTTGAAGAATACCTTCGGCTCAATACTAACCTGGTAATCGAATCCGAGATTGAAAACAACCCGGCAATCGACCGTTTCCGGGGCTTCTGGCAAACCGCCTCCGGGGCGCAAACCGGCGACATTCTCGGCCCGATCTACCTGCCGCAGTCCCGCCAGGAACGTGTAGGCGAGAACGGGCAGCCCGTCATGCAGGAGGTGCCGGCCTATTACCTGGTGCTGAAGATTATAGAGCACCATGACGAAGAAGCCATGCCCCTGGAAGAGGCCATGCCGCACATCGCTCCCCAACTGCTCATGGCGGAGCAGATGCGTATCCTGCGGGAAGAGCATGGCGTGCAGATATTCGAGGATCGCCTGCCGGATCCCAGCGCCTACTACGACTACGTGGACCAGCCCCTGGCGTAGTCCGGTTGAGACATATAACTCGTAGACCAATCATCGGGCATACCGCGTGACTCCCCATCGCGGTATGCCCGTTTTTTATTGGTATTGGACTTCGGATGATGAATTTGCAGGGCGTCCCACTTTCCAGTATGCTTTCCAGAAGGGGAACTTGGTTTCATAGCCACCAACTTCCACCCGGCGCACCACCAAGTACGAGGGAAAGCATGATGAACAATTCTGTCGATCCAACCAGAACAACGTCCTGGCGCAGTTATCTGGCGCCCCGGATATTACTCGGCCTGCTGCTCGCCTGGCCGCTTTTGGGAGAAACAATCATGGCGGAAGACCTCCCGGACAACTTCCATGAAACCGAAATGATGCACTATGTGGGGCCCTGGACCTTTATGATTCCGCGGCCCCACGTAATTTTTGTGAGCGATGAGCAACTGGTGCAACTGACCGATCCCGACCAGAAAGTCAACACCAGCCTCTCGCATGAGCCACGTGAGGAAAGCCTGCGCGAAATCTGTGAGCGCGCGGAAGCCGCCGGCTACCGCACCTTGATCCTCGCCTTTGATCACTTTTTCGGCCAATACCGCCCCGGACAGGGGGATAAGCCCCGGGAATTGACCCCGGACAAAACGGAATACATTCAATACATCGCGACGATCAGCGAATTTGCCGCCCAGTAC
>SKJD01000421.1 GCA_007116095.1 Candidatus Hydrogenedentota bacterium | reverse complement strand
GGGCCGGGCCAGATGCGCATGGCCTCGACGGTCTGTGGGTTGACGCTCCCGAGGCTGGCGCTTTGTAGCCGGACCGGGCCGGGCACGACGGCGTAGTCGACCATGCGCTGGATGACTCGGCTGGCGTGGTTCCAGTCAAGGTTGGCGGGCTGTACGGTCATGGATGCGGCGGGCAGCACGACCTTGCTCCCGGCAATTTCCCGCGCCAGGGTGAAAGCGAGGTGCTCGGCCTGGTTGCGGGTGAGGCCGAAGTCCAGCAGGACGGCGTCGGGAATATGCGAGCCTTCCAAGACGAGGAAGTCGAAGCCCCAGTCCAGCAGGGTCTCAATGCGCTCGACGTAGAGGGGCAGGGCCTCGGGCAGGCTGAGGTTGAGCCACGCCTGGCCGTCTTCCGAACGCCCGATGGCCGGGCTGTCACCCGCTGGCGCCGCCAATGGGTCCAGGGTGATGCCGGGGGTCAGGCCCTTGTCGCGGAAGGAGCGGGCGGCCTGCGCCATATTGCGCGGGTAATGCGGCGTGGCGCCTTCCAGCGCGCCGGGGATGCGCTCCCAGTTGCCAGGAATCAACGCATGTCGCACGCCGTAGGCTTGCCAGGCCTCGGCGGCCCGTAACAGGCTGTCGGCGTCTTCCGAATCCGGGGCCGAAACCCAGGCATGCGGCGCTTTGGCGGCGACGGGGGCGCTGTCGAGGGTGCTGAAGAACCAGGCGTAGTTCAGGTCGATGTTGTCCCGGTTCAGATCGCCGAAGGAGACCCAGACCGCATCGGCGACGAGGGTCCCGCCGGGCTGCAACTGGTAGGCCGGCTCATAGTGCGAGGCGATTTCCCCGGACCAGGTCCCGCCGTAGGCGTTGAACTGGATGCCGGAGACGGCGGTTCCGCGCGGGAGGACGCCCAAGGCCAGGAGCACTTCCCGGTTCTGGTCCTCAAAGAGCGACAGCATCGAAGTGCTGTTGTGATCATAGACCGGCGAGCCCCCGCGGATTCGCACATGCTGCTGGTGGAGTTCGGTGTCCGTGTCGCGCAGGTGCATGGCGTTGGGCAGGAAAACCACCGGGCTGATCTTGCGCACGGGGATGGGCGCGTCCGAGACGTTTTCCACGCTCATGGTGACGATTTGGAAGCCGCGGCCCTTGAAGCTGGTGAAGCTGTGGCGCACACGCAGGCCATCCTGCGGCGGAAAGACCACGTTGTAGTTGGTGCCGGCGCTGTTCTCGTGCTCAAAATTCTCCCGGGTCGCGTCGGCCCGCTCGAAATGCTCCGGCAGCAAGACCCGGCCATCGCCCAGAGCGATGGAAAAGCTCACTTCCTCCACGACCGGCGCGCCGTCTTTGTCGTTGAGGGTCCAGGCGGCGTCTTCTTCACAATACAAAATCGAACCGGTGGCCATCCGGAAGGTATAATGATTGCGTAGCGTCCAGGGCAGTTTCTCGGGAAGAGGCTGCGCCATCAGGGCGCTGTCCAATGAGAGCATCAACGCAATAAGCAGGACAGCGATCCCGGCGCTGTATGGGCGTTGTGTCGGCCAAAGTCGGCGTAGGCGGGTAAGACCGGGGCGCGGCAACTGATTTTCCAGCATAGTAAAACTCCATGAAAGGCCCGTAACGGGGCGCCTGCATTCCTCTTTGGACGCATCCTGCAATAGTTGGCGTAGCCCAAGACGTCCGACGCGGGAAAAAATTTCCCGGCGTGTCCGTCGGCCTTGGATACACAAGCCGGATGCACTATAATTACATCGCCTGATTATACACGAAATCTGTGCATACAAAAAACACAAACGCTATATGTCGTAGGCCCTGGCCCGGCGGCATGGTACATTTGAAATGGAAACCACATGAACCTGCCCAACAAACTTACCCTGGCGCGCTGCGTCATGACCATTGTCTTCGTCCTGTTGATGACCCTGGGTAATGTGATCACCTCGCTGATCGCCTATCTGGTCTTTATCGCCGCGGCCATCACCGACTATTATGACGGAAAAATCGCCCGTGAACGCAATCTGGTCACTAATTTCGGGAAATTGCTGGACCCCGTGGCCGACAAGCTCTTGCTCATTTCGGCGTTCATCATGCTGATGGAGATTCCCGAGCTCTTCGTGCCGGGCTGGGCGGTGATCATTATCCTGGCGCGGGAATTCCTGGTTACCGGGGCGCGCTCGGTTGCCGCCGCCTCCGGCGAGGTCATCGCCGCCAACCAGTGGGGCAAGACCAAGACCGTCTTGCAGATGATCTACGTCTTCACCTTCCTGTTCCTGGCGATTGTGATCCAGGCGTTGAATCAGACTGCCCTGCTGGCGAACATCGACCCGGAGCTCGTGGCGACCATAGTCCAGAGCATACGTATCACCTCGCTGGTCGGGATTATTCTGGTCGCGATTTTTACGGTCTACTCCGGCATCCAGTTCGGCTACGCGAACCGGCAGTTGTTTAATATGAAGGCGTGAGTAACGGCATTTGGAGTAGCAAAGCTTCGTGCCTAAGCACGAAGAAGAATCAGGCAATTGCCCAGCTTGTAAACAGTTCCGACTAAAAGCGGCGCCACCACCTTAGTCATCCCTGCGCAGGCAGGGAACCAGTTCCTCGATGGTAGTGTGTTCACGGCTGATTAAAACGCCCTAATTTTTAACGCAAAGACGGAGTGTGACTGGATAGAGTTGCTCCGAAGGAGCTTTGCTAAATACAGCCCAGGGTTGGACTTGACCAGCAAGGTCAAGGCCTACCCTGGGTAAGCGATACCACCACCTTCGCTACGCTGAAAGCGTTGCCTAAAGGTTGCGTTGTTCATCTGCTGGCGCCCCTTCGGGGAGCATTTGGTAGGGGGTGATGGCGATACCCGGGGTGGCGGCCTGCGGGCGTTCCGCCCTGCGGCCTTACCCCGCGCTACAAGCTGCGACCGCTCCGCGGTCGGG
>SKJD01000002.1 GCA_007116095.1 Candidatus Hydrogenedentota bacterium | reverse complement strand
TGATGGAAAAGATGGTGTTGTTGGAGTTGGTCACGGCCTGGCGCTTGGCCACCGTGCCCACCAGACGTTCACCATCTTTGGAAAACGCCACAATGGAAGGGGTGGTTCGTCCCCCTTCCGTATTGGAAATTACGACGGGTTCTCCACCTTCCATCACGGCAACACAGGAATTGGTGGTACCCAGATCAATACCAATTACTTTACCCATAATTCTATCCTCTCACTTCATGTTTCATTGGTTGCCAAGACAGCGCCTTCGCGCTATAAAACTTACCTATCATATACAGCAGTCCAATGCGCTATTTCATTTCTTCAGACGCTGCTGTGTCGTTCGATTCATCCGTTTCGTTTACTTCTTCCACAAGAACTTCCGGCTCGGGTTCCGGCGCGCCGCTGCTGACCAGCACCCGGCTGGGCCGCAGCACGCTGTCGCCAATCATGTAGCCGCGCTCGAACTCGTCCATCACCACCCCCTCGGCATACTCTGGCGAGGGCTGTTGGGTCATGGCGTCGTGCAGGTTCGGGTCAAACGGTTCGCCCACCGCGACGATCGGCGTGACGCTGTAGTTGTCCAGGACGCCCAGAAACTGCTTGTGCACCATCTTGACACCCTCGACCAACTGTTCGCCACCGCTTTCCTCGCCATGCGCCAGGGCGCGTTCCAGGTTGTCGAGCACCGGCAGCAAATCACGCAGCAACTGTTCGGCGGCGCGTTTGCGCTGGGCCTCGCCCTCGCGCAGAACACGCTTACGGTAGTTGTCGAACTCTGCCCGGGCCCGCAGCAACTGCTCTTTGAACGCCTCCCGCTCGGCGACCAAGGCATCCCGTTCTTCCGTAAGCGCCGCAAGCGAAGCATCGCGCTGGTCCGGACTCGCTGCTTCATCGCCTTCAGACGAAGCGCTTTCATCCGCTTCATCCAGCCCTGCCTCATCCTCCACTTCCACCGCCTCCATCTCCACGATGTCGTCTTCGTCGTCCTGCGCAGCGGTGTCGGCGAACGTCTCGGCCTGTGTCTCCACGGCAGCCTCATCCGCTTGGAATTGGGACTTCTCTTTTGCGTTTTCTGAATTCTTGGTCATGATATCCTTACAACAATCCGCTCTTAGGGCTTCATTTCATGCCTACCCTGATGTTTTTCGCATCAAGGTCCAGGATTGGTATGAAGTCGCCTGATTACGCAGATTACCTATGAAGTTACCTCTGTACCGTTGACAATTGCAGTCATAATTGCAGTGAAGCTTCGGGCAGACCTGCAATTTCCATGTACGCCATTTACAGCCCAAGGCCTGCCCGGCAGCAAGTACAAGGCAGCATACAAGCACACACGAGGGCGTATTTGCATGCCATGCGCAAAGCAGTAATTCAACAGCAAGCAGTTTATGCAAACAAGCAGTAAATCAACTGCTTGTCATATGAAATTGTTGTGTATCATCCCCAGCTTGGTCGCCGGACCCACAAGGTGTGGGCTTACTTTTTCGGGCCGACCATCTGGGTCAACACACGGCTTACGAACTTCGCCGTGTAATCGACAATTGCTGTGAGGCGCGAATAGGGCATGCGTCTCGGGCCCAGCACGCCGATCATGCCAACCGTCTCGTCGTTCACCTTATACGGCGCGGCGATGACGCTGATGTCTTCCAGCCCCTGGATTTTGCCTTCAATACCAATCAGTATCGAATTACGGGGGTGGGTCCCCTCCGCTTCGGCCGCGGACCGAATCAAGGATATAATGCGGTCCTGGGCGTCCAGCAGCCCAAAGACTTGCCGCGCCTTGGCAATATCCCGAAATTCGGGTTGCTCGAAGAGCTGGTTCGCGCCTTCCATGTAAAGCTGCGTCGTGCGTTCGAGTGGCAACATGCGCAGGACTTGCAAGGCCTGGTCCGCCAGTCGCCGCCGATCATCCATAAACTCCCGCAACCGCGCCTCCAGACTCGCAGAGAGCCGTTCCACCGGAGCACCGTGAAGGTT
Organism: Candidatus Hydrogenedentota bacterium; assembly: GCA_007116095.1. Classification (GTDB taxonomy): domain Bacteria; phylum Hydrogenedentota; class Hydrogenedentia; order Hydrogenedentales; family SCBR16-9; genus SCBR16-9. Next base: position 946 of record SKJD01000002.1, on the reverse strand, counting down.
GTCGTTGAGAAAGCGAGTCAGCGAGGTGATATCGTCGCTTCGTAACGGTGTCTCCATGTAGGCGGTATAGGTGCGTAAGCGGCCCAGGTTGTCCAGAATCAGGACGGCGAGCCGCTCCGGGGCCAGGGACAGCAGCTCAATACGCTGTGTCAGGGCGCTGCCTTCCGCGGGGGTCTCGGCCAACCCAGCCTGGTGACTGATCAACGCCAGAAGGTGACTGGTCTGCCGCAGCAGGCTGTCGGCGTCATCCACACGCGCCATAAATTCCTTCTCAATGCGTTGCCGCTCACTCAACGTAAGCTGTTGCACGTGCATGAGATAGTCAACATAGTACCGATAGCCCTGATCCGTTGGCACCCGCCCCGAACTCGTATGGAGCTGTTGCAGGTAGCCCAGGTCTTCCAGATCGGCCATGACATTGCGCACGGTCGCCGCACTGACCCCCAAGTCAAAGCGCTTCACGACAGTTCGCGAACCTACCGGCTCCGCCGTCGTGATATAGCTATGCACAACCGCATGCAGAATTTGCCGTTCGCGCTCATTTAGGTCTTGTGGATGTTGCTTCATAAAAAACACCATGCCTTTAGCACTCAAACATTCAGAGTGCTAACAACCAGAGTGTATCATAGACGCGCCAAACAGTCAAATTTTTACACGGAACATGCCCCTTTTTGACGTTTTCCACGCAGAGCCGCACCTCGACACCTGCCCCTCCTGTACCCCTTAGATTTTTCCGTATCGCTGCACGGAAAAGTTACGCAGCCCGCCACATAAAAGCATTCTGCATCGCAGCTAACTGATAACACATTCTCAAATAATTTGCCCGATATTCCGATAACTTGTCTGCAATTGCGCAATTCTTGATTTTGCCGGACATCCGTTTCTCTCGTATCAGGAGTCAGGCCAATTGCCTGTTTTTTACTTGTATTGCTCTGTAGAAGGCGCT
>SKJD01000369.1 GCA_007116095.1 Candidatus Hydrogenedentota bacterium | reverse complement strand
GGCGCTTGTTTGACAAGGTTCCTGTGTGTTTGAAGCAAATCACCGCAACCCGTTGATATTTCAAGACATTGCATGGGGCCTTGCAGCGCCCCCAACGCTCTGCTACACTCCCCCTTGTTCCGGCTGTAAAGAGTTTTATCACAACGCAGACCGCCTAAACCTATCGGAGTCGACGTCTACAGCAACAGCCCCAACAAACCGTCGTCTTTTATTTGTTTTTGATGATTTGTATTTTTTTAACACAAAGGGATTTCATGTTCGAGAGAGCTTTGCAAATCCAGGCCGATGCCGCGAAGCTGGGCTTTGATTGGCCGGAACCTTTCGGGGTGCTGGAGAAGGTGCGCGAGGAGACGGAAGAGATTCGTGAAGCGTTGGCGCGAAACGATCTCGCCCATGCACAGAAGGAATTGGGCGACTTGTTGCTGGTTGTATCGAATTTGAGCCGCTTTCTGGACATTACACCCGATAAGGCGCTAGCTGCGGCGGTCGAGCGCTTCGAAAAACGCTTTGCAGCGGTCCAGGCGGTTGTAGCCGCGGATCGGAAAGACATGGAAGCCTATTCGCTGGAGGAGTTGGAAGTCATCTGGCAATCGGTAAAAGGGCAATATACGTAGTACCCCATCCTTTTTGGGCTGTTTGATATGTTATTGCTTCGTTAGGTTGGGGGGGTATCGTCTGATTCCGAGTGAGGCGGATCCAGGCGCTTATCGTAGTAGCAGTGGACATGACAGGATTGCCACACCGAGACATTGACCTGGGGAGCAATTCATAAAAGTCGCCATGCTTTATTTCAGCATACCCTCAGCATGCTTGCGGACACCGGCTATGATTTATGTATTTTATTGTTGGTTTTTAGCTTCTTTTTGTCGTTTTTTAAGACAAGCACCACAGTACCTGGCTCTCAAGACCAAACTGAAGGCCTTACGCCTTACTGTGGGCTACAAATTATTATCCTGTTCAACCTGTATTCTTTATTACATGGTATCCACATTAAAGGGTCTGTAGTACGTGACCATAGAAAACTTTACTGAGCTATCCGGTTTCAGTTCATATTCAGGAGACAACATGAAACCACACCCTACCGATAATCCCTGGGCCCTGGCCCAGGCGGAATTGCAACAGACACTGGATGAATACAGCTATAAAAACTGGTTTGCGCAAACGCGCCTGGATTCCTGCCAGGACGGTCAGGTGGTGGTCGCGGTGCCTAGCCAGTTCTTCGCCGACTGGCTGCGTGATCACTACCTCGACACCATCTCCAGCGCAGTGCGCCGGGTAATGCCGGAGTTCAAGGAGGTGCGCTTTGTGCCGCGCCCGGAAGAGAGCTCTCCGGAGAACGCGGTTGAAAATGGCAACGGACACCATCATGCGCAACAGCAGAGCCATCGGGACGGTCAGGCCATGCCGGTCTCCCCCACCCCACGGAAGCAAGCCCAGATGCGCCGCGCCTTCAACGGGCTAAATCACCGCTACACGTTCGATCGCTTCGTGATTGGCTCGGGCAATCGCTTTGCCTATGCGGCGGCGCGTGCGGTGGCGGAATCGCCGGGCCGCGCCTACAACCCGCTTTTTTTCTATGGCGACACCGGGCTCGGCAAGACCCACCTGATGCAGGCCATCGGGCATGATCTGCTGCGGCGAAACCCGAACCTGAAATGCGAGTTCATTTCTTCGGAAAATTTCACGAACCAGTTGATCCAGAGCATTGCCGAGAAATCCACCCAAAAATTCCGGGCCAAGTACCGCAAGGTGGATGTGCTGCTGATCGACGACATCCATTTCATCGCCGGTAAAGAAGCGACCCAGGAAGAGTTCTTCCACACCTTCAACGTGCTCTTCGACATGCACAAGCAGATTGTGCTTTCGAGTGACCGCAGCCCGAAGGACATCAAGGGCGTCGAGGAGCGTCTGATCTCCCGCTTTGAATGGGGCCTGGTGACGGATGTGCAGCCCCCCGACCTGGAAACCCGCATCGCCATCTTGCAGATGAAGGCGCAACAAGAAAACCTGACGGTGCCCCCGGAGGTGCTGCGTTATATCGCCACCTATATCACCACGAATATCCGCGAGCTGGAAGGCGCGATGATCACCGTGCTGGCCTACAGCCGCTTGCAGGAACAGAAGATTACCCTGTCCCTGGTGGAAGAGGTGTTGCAGGACATGATCGGCAAGGAAAAGATCAAGCCGATCACGATTGAACAGGTCCAGCGCGCGGTGGCGGAGCATTTTGACGTGCGTATCTCCGACCTGCGCGGAAGCAGCCGGCAGCGCCAGATCGTACAACCCAGACAGATGGCCATGTACCTCTGCAAGGACCTCATTCCCAGCCTGTCGCTGAATGACGTCGGCGAGGCCTTCGGCGGCAAGGACCACACCACCGTGCTTTATTCCTGCGACAAGGTCTCCAAGGAAGTGAAGACCAACGGCGCCCTGCGCCAGGTGGCCGATCAGATCACCCGGGACATCCGCTCCTGAGCATGCAATCACTGGGGCGCATGATCGGTAATACCCGATCATGCGCCCTTTTTTTGTGGAAGCGCAAACATGTTTTTGCGCCCCATGCCGAACCACGAAAGACATAAAAAGACACGAAATAAAGGGTGTAGTTCTGATATTACCGATCTGGTCAATTCATAACGAAGCGTAGGGGCGAACCTTGTGTTCGCCCATGTGGGTGGTATCTCCCACCCACGTCATCCCTGCGAAGGGGCGTGTCGATTAAGTCGATTTTCATGAATTTTGGACAAACACCATTCATTCAGTGGCAACATGATGCTTCATTTAGGCTCGGAATTTACCATTGCCGTTGTGGTTGACTATCTACTTTACACAACATTACGACTAACCCCGGCAGGGGTTACGGATGAACCTAAAAAGAGCAGTTGAAAACCCGAAAGTGACGAATGGTGCTGCTATCATTGG
>SKJD01000447.1 GCA_007116095.1 Candidatus Hydrogenedentota bacterium | reverse complement strand
GGGGCGCCGTCTTGCATAGTGGCGTGCGGAATACCGAATTCGTTGGGGACACCACGCCACCAGCTACCGCAGACTGTCGCATGCACCAGATGATGCAGCGGCTCCGCACCGTTCCAGTCCTCATCTTCGCCGAAGAAGTGGTGCTGCTGGAAATGCCGGTGCGCCGCAGTTGAGAACAGGTTGGGATAATCCTCGATCAATGCATAGAAGTCCGCCCGGTCCTGCATGTGCGTCAGGGGGATATGCATCAGGATCATGATCAGGCTATCCTGGTCAACGTGCTCAAGCACATTCTCAATGAAGGCCAGTTGCGTTTCTCCAAGGGCCCCGTGATAGCTGCCCTCTCCGGTCCAAACCACATCATTCAACACAAAATACCAGGTCGGGCCATATTGATAGGCATAGTAGGTCGGGCCATAGACCCGTTTCCAGGTCTCGGTGGCCAGCTCGTTGTCCGGTGCATCCATGTTCAGGTCGTGGTTGCCCACGACGTTGTACCATGGCAGGCCGATATGCGCGATGGCCTCATTCAGCGGTTCAAAGAGGGTGAGGTCATCAAAGAGCAGATCGCCGAGCGTCACGCCAAAGGCAGCCTCCGAGCCAATGAGTTCTTCAACCACATCATGGGCGATATAGTCCACCTCTTGCTGCGTGCGAGGCTGGGTGTCGCCGAAGAGGATAAACTCATAGCTGTCCGGTTCTTCTTGCGGCACGAGCGGGAAATCAATGGACTCCGGCAGCGGGCCAGTCGGCTCCAGGCCAGCATAACGCAGCTCGGGCGAGCCTTCTGGCTTGTGGACATAATAAAATTGCGGGATCATGTCTTCGCGCACCGGGGTCATCCAGCCGGAGGGCTTGATAACAAAGAGCGTGGTGTCCTCCCCGACCGGCAGCGACCAGGCGCCGTCGGCGTCCGTCGCGACAACATCTTCTCCGTTCGACACGAGGACATCCGGGATGCCGGATTCGCCTTCGTCCATAACGCCGTTGTAGTTGGCGTCGTGGAACACAAAACCCGTGGCGACTTCTTGCGCCATGGCGGGGAGCCCCACGAGCAACAGTACAGTCAACAACCCGGCACAGCAGGCGCGGCCGATAAGGCGCCATTTCAGAATCAACATCATTACGTTTCCTCCACACTGCGGTTATATGGTCACATTCCTACACTGCCACCATGCCCTTAATGCATCGCGGCAGGGAGTCATGGTAGCAAACCCACTGCTTTCCTGCAATTCCGTTGACGGTTTTGCTCGGGGCATTGCCCAGTCGCCGGCGTTTGCATCAGGATATTCAGCAGGCATCCATGATAGAATAGCCGTTTGCCCCGGCCCCTGGGGTCGGGGCAAACGCGGCGCACTTTCTTAAACATAAAATCTACCGGGAGAAGTCTACCGCGCCGGGGGAGCAGGCAAGCGTTTTCAGCATGTCATTCAGCGTTCCCGGGAACCTGAAATCCAATCACATCCGGCGTCTATCGGCTACCGCAAAGGCCCCGACGCCGTACAGTCCAATTTGCGGTAGGAGTAGTATCGGATGGAAGTCATTATTTGCAGAAACGCCGATGAAGCAGCGAGTCTTTCTGCAGACCTGATTGAAGACGTCTTGCGCCAAAAGCCGAACATGACCCTCGGCCTCGCGACGGGGCGCACGATGGAAGACCTTTACGACAAACTGGCCGAAAGACACCAGAAAGCGGGCCTGGATTTCTCGCTCGCCGTGACCTTCAACCTGGACGAGTACATCGGCCTGCCGGCGGAAGACCCGAATTCGTACCGGGCCTACATGAACCGTCACCTCTTCGATCGCATCAACATCGACAAGTGCAATACCTTTCTGCCCAACGGCGTAGCGGAAGATTTGGACGCGGAATGCGCGGCGTACGAGGCGCGTATTTTGGACTATGGTGGTATAGACTTGCAGCTCCTGGGCATTGGGCGCACCGGGCATATCGGCTTTAACGAACCGCTCTCGGCGCTGCAATCACGCACCCGCTGCAAGACGCTCACCCCGGGCACCATCGCGCAGAACTCCCCGCTCTTCGATAACCCCGAAGACATGCCCCGGCGGGCGATCACCATGGGCGTCGGCACCATCCTGGAATCGCAACGCAGCATCCTGCTGGCCACCGGTACGGAAAAGGCCGACATCATCGCCAAGGCCGTGGAAGGCCCGATGACCGCGATGATCTCCGCCTCGGCGATGCAGTGGCACCAGAAATGCACGGTCATTCTGGATGAAGCCGCCAGCGCCAAGCTGGAGCATACGGATTATTACCACTGGATTTTCCAGAATGAACCGGAGTGGGAGCCCTACCGCGCCAAGTACAGCGCATGATCCCTTTCGGGCCGTCGTGGTGCATTTTTGTAGGCGGGCGCTTGCAGTGATGTAACGCCCGCCGCGCCGGATACCCAACACGCTACATGGATTCGATGGACACACCCAGCACCCACAGCAGCAACGACAATCCCGATTTCCGCTGGCGGCAATCACTCTATTTCCGTGTGATTCTCCTCTGCGGAGTGCTCTTGCTCTGTCTCTTTGCCGCGCTCATGGTGATCATGAATTACTTCCTGAACGAGGCGGTGCAGGAGATGGAGGCGCAGGCGGACGACATCATCCGCACGCTGCATGTCAAGCTCGAGGAGGTGCCTGATATCACAGACAGCGCCCTGCTGGAGGAGATGGCGCATATCTATGAGGGCTACGACATTGCGGTGCAGGAGGCTCCGGAAACGCAAAGTACGACCACATTCACCCTCGTACGGGATACGGAAGGTTACCTTGCGCGGGTAGTGGAAGTACCGCTGCAACTGGGTGAGCGCCAGGCGGTACTGCAATTGCGGATGCAAATCCGTCCGCAAACCGAGATCATCCGCGCCTTCCGCAACCGCTACATGCTGATGGTGGTGGCGGTCTTCCTGCTCACCCT
>SKJD01000465.1 GCA_007116095.1 Candidatus Hydrogenedentota bacterium | reverse complement strand
TTGAATATTGTCGTTACGCGGTGCTACCATTCCGTGTGCGCACAACGCCTAAAATACCGTTTTGTAGTTTTTGCATCCTGCCCGAGGCCCCAAAGCCCCCCTTGCCCTGCGGGATAGCCCGTGCGGTAGCAGGAAACGCCCATGCCCGCCTTGACAGATTCGCCTTTTGGCGATACCATGACTGATAGAGGTAGTCATGGTCCAAGATGGCGGGGGAGCGCCGACACTGTCCGGTGGAACTATGGCGCATTTTTTGGTATGGAATAATACATTGTTTACATTTTGGATATCCGTGGTTAAGTTTTTCCTGGAATCGAAGAAAGGTCGCCTGCGTTTTGGCCAAAATACTGTTAATAGATGACGAAAAAGCCCTGGTGGAACAACTCAGCCGCTTTTTATCCACCAAAGGGTATGAATGCGAACAGGTGAGCAACGGCAAAGATGGCTGGAAGCGCATTCAGCAAGGCGGTCTGGACGCGATCATCATGGATGTCATGCTGCCGGGACTTTCCGGGTTTGAAATATGCCGGCGCATTCGCGCCGATGAGGAATTGTGCGCCATGCCGGTGATTCTCATGTCCTGCATGAGCGATCCGGAGGAAATCCAACACGGATTGGCGCAGGGAGCGGATGACTTCATCGCAAAGCCTTTCCGGCTGGACACGCTCATCAGCCGCATCGAGCACATGCTCTCCACCAACAGCCTGAGCAATCAGCTCTATGACGAACAAACCCAGATGCCCGGGGCCAAAGGCATCAAGATGGAGGTGCAGAAACGCATCTCGCAGAAGCAGGCCTTCGCCGTGGCGTATGTCGAAATCCTGGGCCTGAACAACCTGGCGAAGCAAGTCGGCCCGGAAGCGCGGCTAAAGGCGATGGATTTTCTGGCGCGGGGCCTGAAAGCCTGTGGGAAGAAACTAGACTCCAAGGCCTTCTATCTGGGGCATATGGGCGGCGGCCATTTCTGTGTATTGATGGACACCGACGACATCGACCGCTTTACCGCCTGTTACGAGCGCTTCTGGAAGCGGTATGAGCTGGAATTCTACAGCCACGTCGGGACCAAACCGCCCACGAACAACGGCAACCAAGCGGCCAACCGGTATGAGCCCATGTGCTGTCTCGCCCTGTGCACCGGCGCGGCGAACCAAAGCTTCCGCGAACTCTTTGAAACGCTGTCGCATGTACGCGCCAACGCCCAATCCACGCCGGGCGGCGGGGTCTACCATGATCGCCGGGGCTTCAATGAACTGCGGAAGTACCAAGCCTCATCCGATGCTGCGCCCAAATCGTCGGATTGAATGGTGGTAACGCCAACCCGTTAGGCGCTTGGATGTCCACAGACACGATCGCTAGCCAGAAGCAACACTCCCGGAAGCTGCTCCGCGCACTACGCCGCGATTTGCCGGAGGCGGAAGTAACGTGGTGGAGTCTGGCCATGGCCCGGCAATTGGCGAAACTATCGGTCTATCGCGAGGCGACACAGCTCTTCGGCTTTGTGGGCTCCAAGGACAACGAACCCCAAACCTTGCCTATGCTGAACAAGGCCCTGCAACAGGGCAAGTCCGTGTGGCTGCCGGTGGTGACGGGTCCCGGACAAATGCGCTGGGCGCCTTACCAGGCAGGCGCTCCATTGCACCGAAGTCGCTGGGGCATCCTGGAACCCGACCTAAAGGCGACAACAGCCCCACCGCAAGCGACGACGACTTCCTGCTGTCTCGTGCCTGGTCTTGCCTTCACGCCCGATGGATACCGCCTGGGCTACGGCGGCGGCTTCTATGATCGTTTCCTCACGGACTTCCCCGGCGTCACGATCGGCCTCTGCTTCGAGGCGCTCCTACAGTCCGAACTCCCCGTGGAAGCCCACGATCAGCGCGTGGACTGGGTAATCACCGAAAGCCGCGCCATCGCCGTCCACCCGGCCTGAGCTTTCCAGGTGGCAATACACCGCCTCCCCTCCGTAAAATACCCCCACGCATTGAACAGGGATCATAAACAGGGGGAAACGCCCATGCGCACGCGAATGTCTTCATGGCCGGTACTGGCAAGCGCCGTACTTTTTGCACTACTCGGAATCTTCGGCCCGGCTGTTGCACAGGCGGCGACTACGGAGCCTGACACGCCGGAAATCTGGATGTGTCACCGCGAAATGCACAAGCTCCTGGAGGATCCCGAAGCCTGGAGCTATGTGCGCGAACACCTCGACGGCATCCAGCTCTACATTGGCCAGCTCCAGCGCTACAGCCCCGAAGTACTAGAAGGTCTGGCGACCATGGCTGCGGAGGCGGACCTGCAAGTGTCGGTGGAATGTGGCGGTACGCTTGACTTCGGACCAATGGACGAAAGCAACGGGGCCTGGTCGGCAGAGACGGAGCTGCGCAATTTTAAAAACTACAGCGACGTCGGTGGACGGATTGACTTTCTCAATTTGGATGGCCCAATCCGCCGCCTGCTCTACCCCACCGGTGACCGCGAAGGCTTTGACGACTATGCCGCCTGCGCCGAACAGCTCGTGATCTACATGCAGGCAGTCCGGGAGGTTTATCCCGAAATACGCTTTTTCCTCCTCACCAACTTCCCCAACTGGGGCTACCGGGGCGACGTCTCCTACCATGCCCGGGGTCCGGAACGACAGGACTGGGGCGACTACCACGCGGTGCTGGAGGCGGTGTTGCCGGTGATTCAGGCAGCGGGAATGCCGCTCGTCGCGCTGAGCATCGACAACCCCTACGAATACGCACGGGGAACATATACTTCGGCGACGCTGGAAGACCCGACAGCCATCGACTGGGCGGCGCGCATCGACAGACTCCAGGCGGACGCAGGGGCTGCCGGGCTGGAAGTAAACATGATCATCAACAGCGAGCATGGCGGCGGCGCCTCGGATGCGGCGTTTCATGACGAAACCCTGGCCTATCTGGACTGGTACCTGGAGC
>SKJD01000163.1 GCA_007116095.1 Candidatus Hydrogenedentota bacterium | reverse complement strand
GGTGACCTCAAAGTTCTCCGCGCCGACAGGCAATTTCTCGCGAATGACCTTCCCGGAGTTGCCCACCATCGGAATCTCGGTCCGGTCGAATTTCGGCGTGCCCATGTTCGAGCGGACGCTCGTTACCTTGCCCGTCGCCACCTTCAAGGCGACCTTGTTCGGCCCGGCGAGCGTATCAATCACAAAATCGGTCTTGTCAGTCAGGCCACGTTCATAGACATACTTCGCAAAACAGCGGATGCCATTGCCGCAGGTCTCGGCTTCGCTGCCGTCGGCATTGAAGATGCGCATCTTGAAGTCGTGGGTCTCATCGGGCAGGATCAGGATGATTCCGTCGGCCCCCACGCCGAGATGCCGATGACTCATGGCCCGGGACAGCTCCGCGAAATCGCCCGTGGTCAGCTTGTCGTGTTCAATGAAGAGATAATCGTTACCCAGACCGTGCAGTTTGGTGAATAGGATGCTCATGAATTAAGGATCATTCCTTTCTCTTGGCCATTTCCGCATTGCGCAAAGCGGCATTGATGAACAACTCAACCATGGCGCCATAAGAAATGCCGGCCGCCTCCGCCGCCTGGGGATAAAGCGAGGTTTGCGTCAGGCCGGGGACCGTGTTGACCTCCAGCCAGACAGGACCCTTTTCGGTCAAAATAAAGTCACTGCGGCTCCATCCGCTACACCCCACGATCTCGTGCACATGCAACGCGATGTCCTGAATCGCCTCGGTCGTGGCGGCGTCCACCGGCGCTGGGGTTATCTCTTCTGACGCGCCCGGAGTATATTTGGCTTCATAGTCGAAATAGGGGCTGCTGATCGGACGAATCTCCGTCAGCGGCAGCGGGCGCATCAGGCCGTTCGGTTCGGCGTCCAACACGCCACAGGTCAACTCACGCCCTTCCAGGAACTCCTCCACCAGCACCATGTCGTCGATGGCGAGTACGTCGTTCATGCCCTGACGAAACGATGCTTCGTCCCGGGGAATTTCAATACCAAAACTGGAGCCCTGGCGGTTCGCCTTGATCACACAGGGAAAACCGATGTCCTTGCGCACCGTGGCGACCACTGTGTCTTGATCCACCGCCCAGGTCCTGCGGTCCAGCGCCACATGCCCGGCCACACGCACGCCCTGCGCCTGCACCACGGCCTTGCTGCGTATCTTGTCGAAGGCCAGGGCGCTCGCGGCGCAGCCCGATCCGGTGTACGGAATCCCCAGCGTGTCCAGAAAGCCCTGAATATGTCCGTCTTCGCCGAAAGAACCATGCAGGGCGATGAATATGCAATCCGGGTCCAAATCTTGCAGACGCCGCACCGCGCTATAGATGGACACCGGCGTCTCCTCGGGAAACTGCCAGTATCCCTGACGGTCTATCACCACCGGCACAACCGTATGTGCGCTGTGCTGCATGTTCTTAAGCACCATCGTGCCCGATTTTATAGATACCTCATGCTCCAGGCTGGGACCGCCCATCAGCACGATCAGGGTTCTGGATGTAGACACCTTGTCTGACTCCTTTAGCATATGAAACGATAGGGGCAAAGCCGGCCGGATTGCAGCGACATACTGCAAGGGAAGGCACAACAGAATTATATCCACCCGGGACGCCCAAGGTTGCACCGGGAACCTGGAGGTCATTTAGGGCATTAAAACTGCGGGGTGATGTCCCTGGAGGGGCAAAGCAGCAAAAAAAAACACCTAAACAGCAACAATGACCAGGAACGACACAAATCACGACCCCGCCGAAGCTACATTATTATATAATGCACCCCCGGGCCGGACCCGCTTCGGGAACGCGGTGATGAAATCTGAACAGCCAAGCAGCGCCCCTTGACCCAGCCCCCTCACAAGCGGTCATTGTAACGATACAGGGTCTTGTTGCGCAATCCGCTTTACCGTCATGACATTGAGCGAAACAGAAAACCAAGAAAGCGCTGCAACTTGCTCACAGCGCTGTCTATGTGCGCCCCGAATATTGCGTTAACCAGGCTAGGTATGCCGCACATCATTCGGGTATAGGGAATTGATTTTTACGGGTAAGCAACGTCCAGGGGTGTCAGGCCAAATCCGGCTGTCAATGGGTACTATGGAAATTCTACTGAATCGTTGTTACACTGTACCCGGGGACGTGACGCGCAAAGTCAACGCCCGGTTCCGGGGGAATCACACCGCTGTTAGGGGTCAGCGCCCACAACAACCGCACATCGCGGACATGAGGCTGTGATCGACCTGGGATACCTGTCCGTGCAGGCTACTGTTATTGTGTCGCAAATCGGCATCGGTGATCGTACAACTGGAGGAAATGGAATGATGCGTTTAATGAACAGTCCCATGGGGAAAGCGGTCGGAATGGCTGCGTTGTGTATGGCCCTGTTGCTAGGCGTTGTGACGACAGCGCCGGCCCAGGAGGAGATTGATTTTGAGGAGCTGCTCTCCGGAGCGCTCCAGGCGAATATTTCGGACAACTATGGCTTGGCCGATGCGCTGAGTAGCGGCCTGGCGGAGGTGCGACAGCAGGCGGTGGACGTTGCCGGGGAATTCGGTCCGGGAGCCATCACGGTGGTAGCGCCGCTGCTGGACCACAGCAACCCAGCGGTTGTCGAGGCGACAGAGGAAGCGTTGCAAAACCTCGTAGAAGCAGCGGCGGCGGATTCGGAAACCCGCCGGGAAGCCAGCCGCGCCCTGGCCTATGAAGCGACTCGGGTATCCAATCATGACACCTTATTAACCCTGCTGGGTGAGCATGGCAGTTATGAGGCGCTGGAAATACTCTGGCGCATTTCCCAGAATTATGAGGACTCCTACGAGGCAGCCGTCAACGCCATTGGTGAAATCGGCGCGCGCACCGATCACCACCACCTGATGGGGCTCTCCCTGGGGATGATCACCTCTTTCCGCACGGAGCAGGGCCCCAAGCGCCAACACATGCTCCGGGCCATGGGCCG
>SKJD01000236.1 GCA_007116095.1 Candidatus Hydrogenedentota bacterium | reverse complement strand
CCCGCACCGGAGCCTGCCCTGGCGACATGGTTTGCGAGCGGCCAACCCTACACGCGCTGGGAAGTGGCGCCGACGACCTTGAGCGCATCGGTCTGCACCGAGCTGGCTGGCGCACTCGCCGAAGCAGAGCGCGGGCTATTGGTCGTGGGCCAACTCCGAAATCCCAGAGAACGACAGGCGGTACGAGACCTGGCTGTGGCCCTGGGCTGGCCGGTCTTCGCGGACATCACCGCGAACCTGCGGCTGAATCGGGAAGTCCCGGGGGGTGTTCGTTACTACGACGCCTTGCTGCGCGCCCCGAAATTCGCTGCGGACTGCACGCCGGATTGCATACTGCACTTGGGTGGTCCGCTGGTCTCCAAGCGCCTGGCCCAACACCTGGCGGCGACTTCGGCGCCTTACCTGCACCTGGACGCCTACCCCGAGCGTCAGGACCCCGATCACCGCGTGACTTTGCGCTATGAGGCGGATTTAGAAGTGGCTTGCGGGCAGATCGGCCAAGCCCTGTCGAAGGAGGTCGATCCTGCACAAGCCAGGGCCTGGGCACAGGGGTGGTCGGAAGCCGATGACGCCCTGGATGCCTACCTCAGCGAAGCGCTGGGGCATGGGGAGGCGCTGACAGAACCGGGCGTCCTGCGCATGGTGTCGCGGCAGTGTCCGGAAGGCGGCATCCTCTTCGTGGGCAACAGCATGCCTATCCGCGACCTGGATATGTTCGCCGCGGCCCGAGAGAAAGGGACAGGCCCCTGTATTACCGCCAACCGCGGCGCCAGCGGCATCGACGGCAACATCGCAACCGCCTGGGGCTGGGCCTGCGCCACGGGTGCTCCCGTGACAGCAGTGCTGGGTGACCTAGCCACGTTGCACGATCTCAATTCTTTGGCCCTGCTGCGCGATATGAAAACACCTTTTACGCTGGTGGTTCTCAATAACGATGGTGGCGGTATCTTCTCGTTTTTGCCGATAGCCACACATGAGACGCATTTCGAGCAACTCTTCGGTACGCCGCACGGCATGGGCTTTGCGGATGCCGCATGGATGTTTGCCCTGAATTACCACGCCCCAACGACGTGCCGTGACTTTCTCGCCACGTACGAGGCCACACAACAAAAACCCGGCGCGCATCTTATAGAAGTATGCACCTATCGCCAGGAAAACGTCGTCCTGCACCGCAGCCTGCAAGCGGGCATGTTGCAGCGTATGGCCGATGTTGGTTATTAGATAAACCACGAATGATACAAAAAGGCGCGGATGTGAGGAGCCGATGTTTGTTGCGTCCAACCCAGCAAATTAAGCTCCGTTGTTATTGCGCCAAATTGTCATAAAACGTCGGGCCAACCTACAATCTGATTGGGAGAACTTGTTTTGGAACAACCTACCGGCATCTTTTATCTCGTTGCCTGGCTGATTGCCCTGCCGATGTTCGCCGTGGCGATGTGGAGTCTGATGCGTTATGTCTATATCATTGTCGGCTATTTCAGCATGATGGACGACATCCCCCGGAGTATTCCCTTCGTCGGCGGTATCGCGGGGGGCGTCGCTCTGTACATGATCCCAATCCCGGGCATGGTAGCTTACCTGAGTTACCCGATCTGGACGGATATCGGGCTGTGGCTCTTCTGCGGCCTGCTCAACATCTTCTATTTTCAGGGGAAGAACCGGGTGCGAAGCAAGCGTTATCGGGAGCGCGAGGCCCAGGCCGCCGTGGCCGCCGAAGCCGCCGCCCGGGAAGCTGCGGCGCGGGAGGGAGATATCGAGACCGCACAGGCCCCGGCAGCGCCGGATGTTACGGTTCCGGAGACGCCGGCAGATGATGCGGTTAGCGGAGATGATGCAGACAATCGGGATTCTGCCTGACAACCAAAAAAGTGGGGTTTGCATTGCATTTTTATTGGCATGGATTGGGCGCGGAAGACGAGAACGCGCCGACGCTCTTGATGCTGCATGGCTTTCTGGGTTCCGGACGGGACTGGGCGGCGGTGGCCGAAAAGCTGCGACCGCCTTGGCGTTGTCTCTGTCCGGACTTGCCGGGGCATGGTAAGAATGGACGGGTTGAACACCAGGCGTGTTGTTTCATCGACACCGCCGATCACCTGATGGATGACCTGATGACACTGGGCGTGAGCAAGACTGCGCTACTGGGTTATTCCATGGGCGGTCGGCTTGCGCTTTATCTGGCCGCAACGCACCCGGAGCACTTCCATTGCCTGCTGCTGGAGTCCGCATCGCCGGGCTTGCAGGGTGAGGAGGAACGGGCGCATCGGCAGCGGCATGATCAGGCCCTGGCCCGGGAAATCGCGGCCTATGCGCCGGGATCACCGGCCTTCCGCGACTTTCTCCAGCATTGGTATACACAGCCGATCTTCCATACCCTGGCGCAGGCCCCGGCGGCCCTGGAGCTGCTGATAGAGCGACGGATGGCGAATGATCCTCAGGGCCTGGCGGCCTCCTTGCACGGTATGGGGACCGGGGCCCAGTCGAGTCTGTGGGAGGCGCTGCCGACGGTGACGCTGCCGACGCTCTTGCTGGCCGGCGCCGAGGACCACAAGTTCCGGCTGCTGGGCGAGAAGATGGCCGCCGCCATGCCGCAGGCCGCGCTGGAAGTGTTGGAGGGCTGTAGCCATAACCTGCACTTCGAGCAGCCCGAAGCCTACGCCACCGTAATATCCGCCTTCCTTCACACGCAAAATACGCAGGAGTGACCCGCTGCTCAGGGTGGAATGCGCCCTGCGTGGGCCGTGTTAAAATGATTTCGGGCCGGGACAGCGCCTCCGTTGACTTCAAGTGCGCCAGCATGACCAAGGCCTGCCCGCCCGATATAATGCGTTCAAAACGAGGTTTTTTCTCCGGTATGACCGATCCGATATCGCACCAAAACGGCGCCGCGCAGCGACTGACACGCAGTGCGGTAAGGGTAACCTTCCTGGGCATCGCCGCCAATGCTTTCCTGGCAATCTTAAAAGGTGTCTCGGGGGTATTGGGTAATTCCTACGCCCTGATCGCCGACGCGGTGGAGTCGATGCTCGACATCTTCCACGGCCTCATCGTCTACAGTGGCCTGACCATCGCCGCCACGGAGCCGGACGAGAACCATCCCTACGGCCACGGCAAGGCCGAGCCCATCGCCGCGATTGTCGCGTCGGGCGGCCTGATCTTCGCCGCCGCCCTGCTTTCTTGGGCCAGCCTGCAACGCATCCTTTCGCCGGAAGACGTCGCCCCGCACCCGCTGACCCTCGCTGTCATCATTGTGGTCCTGTTGCTGAAAGAGACGATGTACCAGGTTGTGCGCCGGGTCGGAGATCGAATTGGCAGCATCGCCGTGAAAACGGACGCCTGGCACCACCGCAGCGACGCACTGACTTCCCTCGCCGCTTTCTTTGGCATCCTGATCGCCGTGGTCGGGGGCGAAGGCTACGAGACCGCGGACGACTGGGCAGCCTTGGCGGCCTGCGCCATCATCGCCTACAATGGCGTCCGGCTGCTCTGGCCCGCCCTCAACGAAATCATGGACGTGGCGCCCCCGCCGGAAGTGGAACAGGCCGTGCGCGAAATGGCGACCCAGGTGGATGGCGTGACCGGGACCGAACGCTGCCTGGTGCGGAAGATGGGCTTCGACTACTACGTGGACCTGCACGTTCAGGTCGATGGCATGATGAGCGTCCGGGAAGGGCATGACGTGGCGCACCAGGTAAAAGACGCCATCCGCGCCGACGAGCCCCGCATCCGCGACGTCATGATCCACATCGAGCCGAATGACGACAGCCCGGAGTAGCGATGTTTGCTTCGCTTTATAGGCAACCACGAAAGCCTCGAAATAATCACGAAAATACGCCATTATGGTGCGAAATGCCGTTAGTTCCATATATGATGTTTCGGACACCTGCAATTCGGGATTTGATTGGGCAACGGCGCCTGTTAGAGCGAGGAAGGAGTGTGCATCATGTTTAACGGACTGCATATGGGCCTGGGGAATTTGTCGCGGTTGTCGCGGGCGAAGTCGCGGTCAATCTCGGCGGAGAATTTTAACGGGGCGAAGAATGGCGGCGGGAGGGCGACGACGGGCCTGGGCAAAGAGGCCGCGCGGGACCTGGGCCAGGGCTGGAAAGTCTCGCCGGCGGTGGGCATCAAGGCGGGGGAGCGCTTTGATCTCGCGGACATCGAGGGCCCCGGGGCCATCCAGCAGATGTGGTTTACCCCGACGGGCTGTTGGCGCTATCTGATACTGCGCATTTTCTGGGATGACGAAGAAAGTCCGAGTGTGGAATGCCCGATAGGCGATTTCTTCGGGTTGGGCTGGGGCGTCTATGCCCACCTGAACTCGTTGCCGGTCTGCGTGAACCCGGGAAGTGCTTTCAACAGCTATTGGGAGATGCCCTTCCGAAAGCGCTGCCGAATGACCGTTTCGAATATCGGTCTGGAAGACGTGGTCCTGTTCTACCAGGTCAACTACACCCTGACGGAAGTGCCGGAGGACACGGCTTATTTCCATGCGCAGTTCCGCCGGACCAATCCCCTGCCCTACAAGGAGGACTACGTCATCCTGGACGGCGTCCAGGGGCACGGGCACTATGTCGGCACCTACATGGCCTGGCAGTCGAACAACAACGGCTGGTGGGGCGAAGGGGAAATCAAGTTCTTCATGGACGGCGATCGCTGGCCGACGATCTGCGGCACCGGTACGGAAGACTACTTCTGCGGCTCGTATTGCTTCCTGGAAGACGGGAAATACCGCACCTACACGACGCCCTACGCCGGCTTCCACCAGCACATCAAGCCGGACGGCGAAATGCGTACGCAGCAGCGTTACGGCATGTACCGCTGGCACATCATGGACCCCGTACGCTTCGAGACCGACCTGCGTGTGACGATGCAGGCCCTGGGCTGGCGCAGCGAGGGCCGCTACCTGCCGCTGCAAGACGACATCGCCTCGGTTGCCTATTGGTACCAAACCGAGCCCCACGCGCTGTTCCCGGCGCTGCCCGCCCGCGACGCGCTGGAGATCATCTGAGGGAGTGTGTATTAAGGGTGTAGTTCCTATATTACCGATCTTCTAGGTTTATTACGAAGCGTAGGGGCGCCCCTTGTGGGCGCCCGCATGGCCGCCACCTGCGGTATAGCTGAAATAAATTCATCTCGTTGCATTGCTTTTACCCCGGTCTTTCCATTATAAACGGAAGGTTGCCATCGCAGTTCTCCCCGCAAGCAGTCCACCCGACCTCGCAGGCCATCTGTCTTGTCTTGTTGTGTGGCTTGTGGGCGGGGAAGGCACCAGCCTGGATGACGGGCGTCTCTGCGGGGGGAATAATCCATGAGAACGGCATCGGAAGGTGCCTGGAAAGGAAGTTTTATGCACGTGTATCAAATGGCGGTTTTAAGCGTCTTGGGACTGGCGATGGTCTTGGCCCCCGGAGCGGCTGTCGGTCTGGATGTGACCTCGGGCCTGACCCACAACCAAGTCTTGCAGTGTGACCATGAATCGGAAACCGCCGACGCGACACTGGAAGGCGCGTCTCCGGTGGCGGGGAGCTTGCAAGCCCGTGTGGTGGCGAGTCAGCGCACGGGCCAGCCCTGGACGGAGCTGGCGGAAGTGGGCGAAGGCGCGTGGGAAGCGATGCTGGCGGATATCCCTGTGGGTGGGCCTTACCGCATTGACCTGGCCGTGCTGGACGCCAACGGCGAAGCGCTTTCGGAGACGAGTATCCATCAGGTGCTCGTGGGCGACCTTTGGATTCTCGCCGGGCAATCCAACATGCAGGGCGTGGGGAATCAGCAGGACATGGAGACCCCGGACCCGCAGGTCCATGTCTTCCGCATGAACCACACCTGGCAGTTGGCGACCGAGCCCCTGCACAACCTGGCGGAATCCCCGGACAGCGTGCACTACAGCGGCGAGGAAGCCGACCGTGAAGCGGCAATTGCCGCTTGGCGCGATGGCGCGAAGGGGGCCGGCCTGGGCCTGAGCTTTGCCAAGACCCTCGTCGAACACAGCGGTCGTCCGGTCGGGTTGGTGGCTGTGGCGCACGGCGGTACTACCATGGGGCAGTGGAATCCAGAGTTGAAGGACCAGGACGGGGCCTCCCTCTACGGCTCCATGCTGCGCTCGGTGGAAGGCGCCGGGGGCAAGGTGCGTGGGGTCGTCTGGTACCAGGGCGAGTCTGACGCCAACCCCGACGCCGCACCGCTTTTTGAGGATCGCTGTATTGCGCTCATTAACGCCTTTCGGGAAGACCTGAATGATCCGGATATGCCGTTTCTCCAGGTACAGCTTGGCCGGGTGTACATGCCCTGGAATGAGCCGCAGTGGAACGAAATCCAGAACATCCAGCTCGCCATGGAGCAGCGCCTCGATCACGTCGGCACGGCGCCCGCGGTGGACCTGGAGCTGGAGGACATCATCCACATCGGCACGCCCGGCCTGAAAGTGCTGGGCGAACGCCTGGCCCTGCTCGCGATGCGCGACGTCTTCGACGCCGACATAGAAGTTGGTCCACGCCCGGTCTCCGCCCAGGTCGAAAACAACCGCTTTGGCCGCTACATCCGCGTCCGCTTTGACAGCGTCAATGGCGGCCTACATGCCAACGGTCCCGTGCATGGCTTCACCTTGCACGCCGGAGAAACCGCCGAACCGCATATCGGCCTTTACAAGCAGGAAGTGGACCCCGAAGACCCGTACAGCGTCCTGCTCTGGATTCAAGAGCTGCCTGAAGACGCCAACATCTGGTATGGCCGCGGATTGTCACCCTACTGCAACCTGGTCGACGAAGCCGGCATGGCCGCGCCGGTATTTGGTCCGCTGGCCGTAGAATAATATTGTGACTGTGTGACTGTCTGAATGCCGGGCCCGGGGTACGCCGTTGTGTCGTTCTCCGGGCCTTGTTGTTTTTGTAGTGGTGGCGTGAAAAAATACGCTTGACAACCGGGAAAATAAATCCGGTACAATGCCAAAATTATAAGCACCCTCAGGGGCGTTAAAGCGCAGGGTGGGGTATGAGCCCGTCTTCCCCGTTGCAGCCAGGGGCCTGAATGCAGGCATGCGCCGCAAGGATGAAGGCGGGTTTGTTTATGTGGGCGCCCGTCAGTAGGCCATGCCCTCGACGGAAGGTCGGCGGTATTGATGCAAGGTAATGCCGTAGAATTCATGGCTATCCACCACCCGGAACTCCGCTTCCAGCCAGTCCAACATCCGTGCGACGTGCTCCGGCGTCTCGTGTGGCTCCCACCAGGATTGCACAAACCATATTTCATTGTGTCCCGCCGTGGCTTCGCCCAGATACACCGGTAGCGCCTGGTACGACTCCCACAGCGGCCGGTGCGGATAGGAGCCCAGGGTGCCGTGCAATTCGCCTTCGTCGTGGTAGACGTTGTGCTGCGCAAAGTCCGTGCCCCACAGGTAATGCCGCATGGGGTAGAAGGTGAAATGCGCCGCGTGCAGGATAACAGCGTTTTCCTCCGAAGCCGCCTCGCGCAGATACGCGGCTACGCTTCGGCTGTCCACCTTCTGCCGTACGCCCATGCGGTGGGTCTCCAGGGGATGGAAGTTTTGCCGGTAGTAGTCGAAGAGAAAAATCGGCGTCAGGATTATGTAGGCCGCCAGCACGGCATACTGCGCCTTGCGGGGCAATTGAAATACCGCATAGGCCACGACGATAAAAACATAGACGCTACACACGATGAAGAGCCGGTGCTCATAGATGGGTAGCGTCCGCAATTGCCAGAACACGACATTGCCCACGATAGGCAGCGCCCCGTAGAACAGGTAAAAACCCAGGTGCACGGGGCGCTTCCGCATGTAGAAGAGGCCCACCCCCAACAGCGCCAGCGCCAACAGAAAGATTGCATGGTAAAAGCCCACCGCAGCGCTGTAGCCCGCAAAGAAGGTCTTGAAGCTGATAAACGGCTGCTTGAGGTCCGGGGACAGTGCGTAGATCGTTGTAGCGTTCTCATAAATGCCGCTGATCCGCGCCGCCATAACGATCACCGGCAGGCAGAGGAGGAAGGCCGCGACCTGCGAATAGACCCAGCCCCAGCGAATTTTCTTCTCCTGTATTTGCACGAAAATGACATGCGCGTTAAAGAGCAGGATGTTCCAGGCGGCGATGAAATGGCTGTAGAGGCTCAACGTCAGGAGCAGGCCGTAGCATAGCCATATCCAGGTTTTGTCCGAGCGCAGCGCCTGTAAATGGAGAATGGCGGCGGCCACCACCAGCATGGCATAGAGCGAATACGGTTTAAGTTCCTGTGCGTAGAAGAGGTGGTAGGGGCTGAGCGCGCATATCAAGGTCGCCGCCAGCGCCACCCGGGCATCGGCCACGAGCATGCGCGTCAGGACATAGACCAGTGGCAGCAGCGCGACCGAGAAGGCGAAGGGCAGCAGTCGGATAAAGGCGTCGAAGCTTTCCGAGCCGGGTGTCAGTCCCTGTGAGAGCGCCAGACGGTACCAGAAATGCGTCATGGCCGGCAGCAGCGGCGGGTCCGAGCTGAGGTCCACGCTGAGAAAGCGCAGCGACCACGCGAAGTTGTAGGCATAGTTGATCGTGAAGCCCTCGTCGTACCAGATGGAGAAATACCCCAACTGGTAATAGCGAATGGCGATCCCCAACAAGAGGATCGCCCCGAGCAACACAAAGTTCATCCGGACGGACAGCCCGCGTTCCGGCGCCCCGCCCGATAATTTTTCCGGCAAAGTCAGATTGTAGTGCATATGCAAAGACCTGTTCTTGCGTATTTGGGTTGAAGCTGTGAACCGGGAATAGCCGCCTTGGTCAAGCAGCCTGGTTGGGGATTATACCGCACCCACGGCGCCATTGCCACCGGTTGTTTAATGCATCGGACAAGGCCTGCTTCGGATGCAACTTCGTCAAGCTCTCGGCGATGATATTTTATTTTAAAGATTGCGACATGTGGGCCAGAGCTTGCAATCGCAGCACTGTCCGGACATACTGATACCCAAGGCCGCACACGCGATCTGTTGGGGCCGGGAATGGGTCCGGAAGTAAATTTTTTGCCGGTGAGGGCAGCTAAAAATCGGGAGAGAAATCAGAATGGGCAACAAGATTGCGCGACGTAGTTTTTTGAAGCAGGGCCTGGCCGCGGGGATGATCAGCGGTGTTGCGCCGATGATATTGCCGTCGGGGGTGCTGGCCGCCAACGGGAATCCAGGCGCCAATGGGCGTATTGTGGTTGGTGGTATCGGGGCCGGGGCAATGGGGCGCGGGCTGGTGCATCATTTTACGGCCTACGACGATGTCACCGTGGCGGCGGTCTGCGATGTGGATCATCCGAAATGCGACGCCCTGGCCGGGCAGGTCAATGCTGATGCCTATTACGACTACCGCGAGATGCTGGAGCGCAATGACATCGACGCGGTGGTTATCGCGTTGCCGGAACACTGGCATGGCCTGGCGACGATCCACGCTGCGCAAGCGGGCAAGGACATTTACTGCGAAAAGCCCATTTCCCTGACCGTGCGCGAAGGCCGTCTCATGGTGCAGGCCGTGCAGAAGTATGACAGGGTCTTCCAGACCGGTAGCCAGGACCGCTCTAATGGCCAGAACTACGAGGCCTGCATGTTGATTCGCAACGGGCGCATCGGCCAAATCGAGCGGGTTGTCGCTCACAATCACAGCACACCGCATCTTAACGGCATGCCCGGTCATCCTGTCCCCGACGATATCGATTGGGATATGTGGATGGGACCGGTCCAGCCGCATGCGTTTCATCCGCATTTCCGGGAGATTCGGGGCTGGGTCGGTTTCAAGGATTTCGCCGGTGCAGGCATGACTTCCAACGGCACCCACGGCTTCGACCAGATTCAATGGGTGCTGGACACCAGCGATACCGGGCCGGTCGAAGTTTGGACCGAGGGCGAATCACATCAGGCTGGCATCAACCGGGGCGAGAACGGGCATGTGCCCGGCACCCCGCATGGGCCGCAGGTCTTCATGCGCTACGCCAGCGGCATCGTCATGGAATTGGGCGACGCCCCGCTCTGGGGCGGACGCTTTATCGGCGAACACGGTAGCATTACCATCGACCGCGGCAGCTATCATTCCGATCCCCCCGAGCTGATCGAAGAACCCCTGAAAAGTCCGGAAGTTGTCGTGTCGCAGAGCACCAACCATTTCCGCAATTGGGTCGATTGCATGAAGACCCGTGAAAAGCCGATCTGCCACGAAGAAGTCGGCCACCGCACCGCCACCGTCGCGCACCTCGCGAACATCGCCCGCTGGGTCAGTGAAGTCACCGGGGAGACGGGCAACAAACTCCAGTGGGACCCCGACAAAGAAGAATTCACAAACAGCCAATGGGGCAACCATTTCCTCGACCGACCCCGCCGCAAAGGCTACGAATTCCCGACGATTTGATGTGCACAATGTAATATGTGTATTCAACAAATCAAGTTTGATATGAAGGAACTATAAGATCTCGATAGGATTACAGCTTGTAACCTGGGGTTGAGTCGAAGAGATTGTAATGCCTGAAGGTCGGCTCCCTGTGCATGGGTGGCATTATCCAAGCTGATTGAATTGATACTTTGATGAGACTTCTGATTACGTCATTGCAATGCTTAGTCGAGAAAAAACGAATGCCTATAACAAATCCCGAAGGGATTACAGCTTGTAGCGCGGGGTAAGGCCGTAGGGCGACAGCCCGTAGGCCGCCACCCCGGGTATAGGCCATCCCCACGGTGTGCACCCTGAAGGGGCGCCAGCAGAGGAGGTAATATCAGATGCCTTCAACGCACACATGTTTGAATTATCACGTCATATTTGGCACTAAAAATCGGACACGGCTGATAGTTCCGGCATGGAAAAATAAATTACATAATTATATGGGTGGTGTGGTTCGAGGGCTTGGCGGTTTCCCAAAGGGAATTGGAGGCACAGAAGACCATGTCCATCTATTATTAGAACTGAAGCCGACCCACCAATTGAGTGATGTGGTTCGAGACATAAAAAGAAACAGTACAAAGTGGGTTCATGAAAAAAATCGGGATCCTTTGT
>SKJD01000341.1 GCA_007116095.1 Candidatus Hydrogenedentota bacterium | reverse complement strand
GCTGGAGATGACCTCCGTCACCCTGGTGAACGCGTTGTCCACGGGCGTGGAAATCAAGGAGTTGCCCGTCGAGGACATCCGCGATCTGGAAAACACCATGCGCAATCGGGAGCTGCCGATGTTCGGCGCGCCGGGCGTGAACAAATCGCTGGTGGACGTCTTCTTTGGCGACGACGCCTGAGGTGGAATTCGGTAGTAATGGGCCTTATGATCCCATATCCATCCCAGTGGCGAAGCCTATCGCCCTTTAACAAGCCCTGCTCTGGTCCCCACCCCGGAGCGGGGCCGCTTTCTGTCCCGGCCCGGAATTCGCATCCGGCGCAGCGGGTTTTATATGCTATGGGCGTTCAGGCAATACCGGTCAAGCAGAATTCTTATGTGGAGTAGCGAACTTCAGTTCGCTCTTCGTGCAGAAGCACGAAGAAAAAAACGGCAGCCACGTGTCACTATCCCTTTGTGCAAGCACAAAGGGCGCAAACTAAAGTTTGCGACTCCACATATTTGCGTCTATCTACCATTACATTAAAATTGGCCCGTTGTTAATCATCCGTGACCGCTCCGCGGTAGGGTGATAAGATGTCCTGGGTTGTAACGCTGTTGTTGTGTTCTGTTTAAATGTTTCGCTGGATTCCTGCCTGCGCAGGAAGGACGAATAGAAAAGGAGAATTCCGATCCCATGACCACCCTTGTTTCGTGGAATGTCAACGGCCTGCGGGCCGCTTTGAAAAACGGCTTTCTGGACTGGCTGCACAGCGCCCAGCCGGACATCGTCTGTGTGCAGGAGTCGCGGGTGCATCCCGGAGAGCTGACGGAGGCGGTATTGGCGCCAGAAGGTTATAAGACATACTGGAATCCGGCGAAAAAAAAGGGGTACAGTGGCACGGCGGCCTTCGTCAAACAGGAACCGGTTGCGGTCTCGACGATTGGGGTGGACGACATCGACAACGAGGGCCGTCTACAGATCCTGGAATACCCGAAATGCGCAATCCTCAACGGCTACTGGCCGAACAGCCAGGCCAAGCGGGCGCGGCTGGATTATAAACTCGCCTATTGCGAGGCGATCACGCACCTGGCCAACCGGATCGTGGCCGACGGCAAGCAGGTCATTCTCTGCGGCGATTTCAACATCGCCCACGAGCCCATCGACATCGCCCGGCCCAAGGACAACGAGAACAGCCCCGGCTACTACATCGAAGAACGCGAAGCGATGACGCAATTCCTGGGCGAAGGCTACGTCGACACCTTCCGCGCCCAGCATCCGGAGGAGGTGAAGTACTCCTGGTGGTCCTACCGCACCAAGGCCCGTGAGCGGAATGTCGGCTGGCGTCTCGACTACTGCTGCGTGAACAAGAAACTGGCCCCGAAGGTCAAGGACGCCTTCATCTGGAACGAGGTCTACGGCTCGGACCACTGTCCGGTCGGCATCACCCTGGATATGAAACTATGAAACGCTCACAAGTCACTACCAAACACGGCGATCTCGGCAGCACGACCACCCTCGGCGGCGAACAGCTCCCCAAGGGACACCCCACGCTCGAAGCGACGGGGTGGGTCGACAGTCTCCGCGCCCAGACGGCGTACAGCCGCCTGATGATCCTCGAGCGGCGCCCCAAAGACCACGAAGCCTGCGCGGATTTCCTGCTCTGGCTCCTGCATGTCTATTTCCTCATGGGCAGCGCCGTGAACGACCCGGAAAACCGCCAGCCGCAGTATCGGAAGGGGGAGGTCGGCGCTGCGCACCTCGAGCGCCTGGAGACCGAGCAGCAGCGCCTCGAAGCCGCCCTGCAACTGCCCAACGCCTTCATCGTTTCCGCGAGCAATCCCGTCGCCGCGCAGATCGACATCACCGCCACCGTCGCCCGCGGTCTGGAACGCAACCTCGTCCGCCTGAAGGAAGCCGTCCCCGCCTTCCACGCAGAGCCCCTGCTCGCCTTCAGCAACCGCCTCAGCGACTACCTCTACGTCCTCGCCCGCTACCTCGAAGACGGCCACCACCAAGTCGTGGACTACAACAAGGTATTGTGAGGTGGTTTTGGAGTAGCAAAGCTTGCTTTGCTGGTTATTGGAGTAGCAAAGCTTGCTTTGCTCTAAGGGGGGAGTGGACATAGTGGACATAGTGGACGGTGGCATCGTCTTTGGTCTGCCGGCTTGTCCACTCACTCCACATAGTCCACCCTGTCCACAGCGTCCACGTTGTCAGCCTGTCCCATCCCACGGGCCGAGGATGGGGGTGAGGAAGTCGTCCCAATGTTGGCGGTAGGCATCCATGGAGTCGACAAAGCCGTGGTTGTGGTCGCCACGAATTTCACCGAAGGATTTGGGTTCGGGGGCGGCGTCATAGAGGGCGCGGCCGTGGTGGTAGGGGACAATGTCGTCGTCGGGGCTGTGGATAACCAGGACCGGCGCCTGCACCGTAGCGATGTGTTCCAGGCTCGGGTAGACGTGCCGGGCCAGCCAGCGCGCCGGAACCCAGGGCCAGTAGTCCTGCACGATGTCGGGCACGGAGGTGAAGCTGCTCTCCACGATGATGGCCGCTGGCTGGACTTCCGCCGCCAGTTGTAGCGTGACCGCGCCGCCCAGCGAGCGCCCGAAGAGTAGTATTTCTTCGGGGTTGTAGTCTTTTTCCTGCGTGAGCCAGTCCCACATTGCGTGGACGTCCGCATGGGTGCGCGCTTCGGAGGGGCGTCCGGTGCTCATGCCGTAGCCGCCGTAGTCGTAAAGGAGCACGGAAAAGCCCAGGCTGCGCAGGAGTCCGACGGACTCGATCCGGTGGCCGATGTTCCCCGCGTTGCCGTGCGAGAAGAGGACGACGCCCCGGGCGCCTTCCAGGGGCACATACCAACTGTGGGTCGTGTCGCCCTGGACCGGCAACACAAGCTCATCGTAGTCCCAGCCTGCCTCCGCCGGTGTCCGTTCGACGCTGCGCATAGCCGGATACAGCAAGCGGT
>SKJD01000253.1 GCA_007116095.1 Candidatus Hydrogenedentota bacterium | reverse complement strand
GTGACACCAAAAACTCCGCCGCGCACTGGGAGCTGTACACCGAAGCCGGCACGGGGAACCTCAGTGTGTACCTACCCGGACGCGGCGGCGTGGTCAATAGCGGGGCGCCGGTCTGCGACGACACCTGGCATCACTTGGGCATGATCCTCGAAGAAGACCGTGTGCGGCTCTATGTGGACGGTGTGGAAGTTGCCGATCAGGCGCTGTCGCCGCTCGCAGGCGAAGTACAAGCAGGTGGCTTCGCCATTGGCCAGTTGGTGGAAGGTACGCTGGGCTGTCATGGCTATATTGATCAGGTCCGGTTATCCAGCGGGTTGCAGGCGATCAGCGAAGACAGCGTCGGGGAGATGGCCCCGAACGACGCCACTCTGGGTTTCTGGGATTTTTGAGTCGAGGTTAAATATTTGACAGTACGCTGTCAATGTCGATTCCTATATCGTGTCTATCGGGGGAATTAAGGCATGTATCTGCAGAGTACCTTGCTTGCGAGGATTACCTATTGGGTGAGTGTAAGTCTCGCGGCTTTGGTCGTCTCATTCACCACGCCACGAGCGCCGGGGATGGATGGCGACCAGCCAGCCGGCCTGGGTTTTGAAGAGCAGGCTTCGACGATTGTTTCCTGGTTGGCCGAGCATGGCATCGATATGGGAAGCGCGCCGCGAGTCCTCATGAGCGAGGCGTCTCATATTCAGGGCGATATCGCCGCATTGTACAATGGCCGGACCGGCAACAGCTCCGCCGATACAGACGTTCCACGTTTTACCTGGTGGGATCGCCGGGGAAGTGTCGAGTGGGTGCAGCTCGAATTTGATCGGCCCATCGACTTGGACCATATGGCCGTCTACTGGTTTGACGACACCGGTTTCGGCGAATGCCGCGTACCGGCGTCGTGGCAGGTACTGTACCGGGAGTCTGGCGCCTGGAAGCCCTTGCCGAAACCCGACCACTACAGTGTGGAGGCGGACCAGTACAACACGGTACACTTCGATGCGCTGCAAGCCGATGCCTTGCGCCTGGAGGTACAGTTACAGGAAGGCTATTCCGGCGGCATTCTGGACTGGCGGATTCCGGGGCTGCATGCGCCGGAGGGTGGGGATGATTACCGGGCTGCCGCCCAGTCGCTTTGGGGCCATTTCGAGCGGGCATTTCCCGTGCCGGCGGACTGGATGTTGCAAGACGCCTTTGAGACGCCGCTCTGGGACCATGTGCCTGCCGGAGGCCGGGAGCATGCACGGCCACAGCGCACGCTGATCGGCGGTCGGTTGCTTCTGCTGCTTAACGACATGACCCCTCTGCGCTGGAACGCCATGCTGGATCGGGTCCTGGCGGAGCTGGGTGATGCGGGGCAGACTGTGGCGGAAGCGCGTGCCGCGCTGAAGGAACCACACGACCCGGTCGCCTTGGCGGGGCTTTACCTGCGGGCCTGTGAGCTGCGGCGGAGGCAGCGCCTGGAGCCGATGGCGCAGGAGGGGGAAGACGGTATTGTCTTCACCTGCCATTACAACCTGGGCGCCTCGCACTACGCCTATACCGAGGGGCTCAGCGATGCCCAGGGCGAACGCCATTTTATACCGGGTTCGTCGATGAAGCGCCTGTGGCTGGAGGAGGGCCGGGTGCAAGTGGCGACGCTTCTGGAAGACGAAGGCGGGGTCATTCGCGACGTCGATGTCTCCTGGGACGGCGGCACAATTCTCTTCTCCTGGAAGAAGTCAGACCGTGAAGACGACTTCAGCCTCTATACCATGGATGTCGCTACCGGCGATATTACCCCCATCACGGGCGAGCTCGGTCATGCGGACTACGAGGGCGTCTTTGCCCCCAACGGCGACATTATCTTCAACTCAACGCGCTGTGTGCAGATCGTCGATTGCTGGTGGACGGAGGTCTCCAACCTTTACACCTGCGGCCCAGATGGCCGTTTCCTGCGTCGGCTGAGCTTCGATCAGGTCCACACGAACTATCCGACCACGGCCCCGGATGGCCGCATGCTCTACACGCGCTGGGACTATAATGATCGCGGCCAGCTATTCCCGCAAGGGCTCTTCCAGATGCGGCCCGACGGCACGGCGCAGCAGGAGTTCTACGGCAACAGCTCCTGGTTTCCCACGACCATCTTGCATGCCCGGCAAATACCTGATTCGCAAGAGGTCTTGGCTATATTCACCGGCCACCACTCCTTTCAGGCTGGCAAACTGGGGATACTTGATCCCGCGCAGGGCCGCCAGGAAAACGAGGGCGCACAGCTCATTGCCCCGGTCCGAGAAACCCCGGCCGAGCGGATTGACGCCTACGGCCAGGAAGGTGATCTCTTCAAGTATCCCTGGCCGTTGGACGCCGATCATTATCTGGTGAGTTATGCCCCTCGAGGTTGGCATGCCGGTATCCGGATGTACGACAAAAATACGGTATTCGGTCTCTATTTCATGGACCGTGACGGACGCCGGGAGCTGTTATACCGTGATGATGCGCAGAACAATTCCGTCGGGCGCATGGTTCCCTTGACGCCGCGTCAGACGCCGCATTCGTTCCCCAGCACTGTGGACTATATCCAAGAAACGGGGACCTACTATGTGCAGGATGTCTACGAAGGGGAAGGCCTTGAAGGCGTAGCCCGAGGCACGATCAAGGCCCTGCGCGTTATTGCCCTGGAGTTTCGGGCAGCCGGCATCGGGAATAACAGTAATCAGGGTCCAGCCGGTGCTTCGCTGATTAGCACACCGGTTTCCATCTACGGTAGCTGGGACGTCAAGCGCGTACTCGGCACGACACCAGTCCATGAGGATGGCTCCGCCCTCTTCGAAGTGCCCGCACGCACGCCCGTTTACTTCCAGGCCCTGGACGAGCACGGCCATTCGGTGCAGAGCATGCGGAGCTGGTCGACCTTACAGCCGGGCGAACGTTTCTCCTGCATCGGCTGTCACAGCACCAACAAGCAAGAGGCTGCTCCGGTCACGGGCCCGTCGTT
>SKJD01000456.1 GCA_007116095.1 Candidatus Hydrogenedentota bacterium | reverse complement strand
GGTATCTTTGGCACCTGGCTGAGTTATTCAGAAGCCCATGACATCGTGGTGCAAGGCGGCAGGCCGGGTGGCCTGCGGCAATTACAGGACGAGCCGATGGACCGCATCTCGGCCTACGCGGGCGGTACTGGCGATCTTATATGGGAGAATCCCACCCTGAATTCGTACTGGGGCCCCCTGGCGATCCGAAAGGATCAGGTCTACATGGCGCCGGCGGCAAGATCAGGCGCGGGGCATGCGGTCAGTTTGCTTGACGGCGCGCTGAAGATGCGCGAACAGGAGATCACCGGGGAAAGCGCGCAATGGAGTTATATCCGCCGCTATGGTTGCAACAGCCACAACCTCAGCGAACATCTCATCACCTTTCGCTCGGGGGCGGCGGCCTATTTTGATCTGGAGAATGACCTGGGCACAGGCTTCTTCGGCGGATTCCGCTCGGGCTGCACGAACAACATGGTGGTGGCGGACGGCGTGTTGAACGCGCCCGACTACACCCGCACCTGTACGTGTAGCTACCAGCATCAGACTTCACTGGCCCTGATACACATGCCCGACATGCCTGGCATCGAGTCCTGGGCCGTCTACGACGGCGCCCCGCCCGATCCCGTGGGCTATGGCCTCAACTTCGGCGCGCCGGGACGCCGTATCGATCAGGCTACCGGGCTTGTTTGGCATAATTTCCCGGGTACGCATCGCCGGCACGCCTCCGCCATTCAAACATCGGAGGATGGGCCGGACTGGGTGGCGGCGTCGGCCCTGGAACTTTCCGCGGGCGCCGAGGACAGCATCACGCTCTACGATCTCCTTGATGCGCGCTACACGGTGCGATTGCACTTTGCCGAGTTCGACGCAGCCATGCAAGCCGGCCAGCGCGTTTTCGACATTCTGATAGATGGCGAAGTGGTCCTCGAAGACCTGGACATCGTCGCTGAAACGGGCAACGCGCATAAACATTTGGTCCGGGAGTTTAATGTCCACAGTGGCGCGACGATGACAATAGCTTTGCGCAAATCGGACAGCGCTGCGGCGCACCCCATTATCAGCGGCATAGAGCTCCGCGCCGACAGCGTGCAAGTCGCACAACAAAGCATGAGGTAGTAAAAGCTTGCTTTGTTTGAAACATATAACGTTGCAATTTGCGGTGTACGCACTGCGTGCAGCGTCATGTCTGCGCAAGGCGGGCATCCAGGACAATACATACCGGCGCCATAGCGTTTATATTTCCGTCAAGTCAGATGGGCGCCAGACATCGAAAGGACTTCCAGTATGTTTTTGAAATCGCACAATTCCAAGGTTCTCTCTTGTCGCCATCGCAGGTTGCTCGGCGCGCTCTGTATATGCCTTGCTGGCATCCTGCCCATTGCTGCAAACGCGGAAAGCGCCGCTTCGGAGAGCGCCCCCGTTCTGGAAATCTTCACGCAACTCACCGACCTGTTGCTGGAGCATCCGGAGCGACCGGTGCGCGAAGCCGCCGCGCAGGCGCTTGGGGAAGTTGGCGGGGATGATGCCTACGCCGCATTGGAAAAGGCGGGCTTTCTGGATTGGCCGATGTGGCAATACGACGCCGGACGCAGCGCAGCCGCCCCCTGGCGACTCGCGGAGGAGTTGCATCTCCACTGGGTGCGTGATTTGCAAGCACCCAAGCGCGCCTGGCCGCATCAGTGGGACAACCATGGCAAGCTGGATTTTGACGTCTCCTATTCTCCGGTGATCAAGAACCACCGTATCTTTGTGCCGTCCAATGTGACCGACAGCGTCACGGCGTATGACATCGACAATGGTGAGGAGCTTTGGCGCTTTTATGCGAACGGCCCGGTGCGCCTGGCGCCGGTCGCCTGGGAAGACAAGCTATTTTTCACAGCGGATGACGGCTACCTGTACTGCGTACAGGCTGAAGACGGTGCGCTGGCGTGGAAGTTTCGCGGCGGACCGAATGACCACCGCCTCTTGGGCAATGAACGCATTATTAACTTCTGGGCGGCGCGTGGCGGCCCGGTTGTGTGGGATGGCATCGTCTATTTCGCGGCGGGCTTCTGGCCCCTGCACGGCGTTTTCTTGTATGCGTTGGACGCCGAAAGCGGCGAAGTGGTCTGGCTGAACGACACCACCAGCTCGGACTATGTCGATTTGCCCCACGGTGGGGCCTCTGGGTATGGCGGTCTGGCCCCACAGGGCTACCTGGCGGCGGATGAGGACACCTTGGTCGTTGCCGGTGGCCGGACGCCGCCTGCCTTCTTTGACCGGCACACCGGCGAAGTCGTGGAGTATGCCTTCCGGGCCAAGCCAGCCGGGAATTACGCCGTGCATGCCGAGGGTATGGGGCTGGCGGAGAACGCCATGTTGCGCGAGGCGGTCGCGTCGCTGGCCGGTCAAATACAAGGCGAGGTGTACAATGTGCTTACCGCACAGCGCCGCCTTTTCGTCACTACCACCGATGGCAAACTCTACTGTTTCGGACCGGAAGCGCAAACTCCGATACGCCATGAATTTCGTCCGTCTCGACTGCAATTGAACTCGGCGGAATGGGCCCAGACAGCACAGAATATACTCGATCAGCTCGGTGAAAGCGAGGGCTACGGGATAGTCCTGGGAGCCGGTTCCGGCGGCCTGTTCCGGGAGCTCCTGCTACGGAGCGATTTCCATCTTGTGGTCATTGAGGAAGACTTGGAAAAGGTGCAAGCGCTGCGCGAAGAACTTGCCTCCGCTGGGCTGCATGGCCGTCGGGCCGCGGTCATCGAAGCCGACCCGGTCGAATTTTCTGTGCAGCCTTATCTGTTCAGCCTGGTCGTCAGCGAGGACATTACGCAGGCGGGAATAGGGCTGGAAGAGGATCGATTGGCCCGGACGTTGAATTTGCTACGCCCCTACGGCGGGATGGCGTACCTGGGCGCGGCGACGGACAAGCTCCCGGACCTGCGCGAAGCGGCACAGGCGGCAGGTGTGGACCAGGTCGCTGTGGAAGCGCAAGAAGCAG
>SKJD01000423.1 GCA_007116095.1 Candidatus Hydrogenedentota bacterium | reverse complement strand
CGCCCAGCATGGAAATGCATTTCATTACGCAGGCGCCAGATAAAATTGATACTTTCGGTAAAATTTAACAGCTCCTCCGCGCTGATATGGCCAATGCGCTCGAGGCCCTCCAGACTTACCGGCCCCTGCGCCAGCAGCAGCAGCCAGATCGCGGTGTGGTGGTCTCGTAGCCCGCCCGGGCTTTCCTTGATGTCGGGTTCGGCTGCGAAGAGCTCCCGGAAACCGGGCTCCATGTCTTCCGCAATCTCCCGACGTCTGATGTAGTCCATGCAAGCCTGCTTTACCGTGTCCGGCACATCTGCAAGCAGCAGGTGCATGCGCGCAAAGAGGTCCGAGTCGCCCAGGAGCAGACGGGCCTGGTAGAGCGTCGTCAGGACTTCAGGGTTGTCCATGGCCTGCTGCAGGGCCGTTTCCACATTCATCGTGGAGATACTCACCTGATAACCCAGGTCCCATAACATAGGCACAATGCGCTGATTGAACGTGGCTATTTCCGGGTCTGATTCCGTGTCGCCCTCGGCAAGCAACAGAAGGTCCACATCCGAAAAGGGGCTCAGCTCCATCCGGCCATAGCCTCCCACCGCACAGAGCGCGGTGCGTCGACTAAAGGCGCCGGGATCGTCCAGGGCGCTCCGCACGAAAGACGCCGCACCGCACACCACAGCGTCGGCGCATTGAGAGAGGCGTTGCAGTACGTTTTTCCCCGACTCGCCGGCGTCGTGCAACTGACGTATCTGCGCGAATTCACGGGTGACAAAAACGCGGGTAGCATTCAACAGCTTTTCCTTGCCCACCGTTTGAAACGTATCTGGAGCCTGTCGGGCCAGGTCGGTCAATTCTGTGAAGGTCCAGGTGCTCATTCAACCCTGCCAATCATTACTATGGAGTGGTGTCTTCATGTGCGTCCTCCGTCCCCAGTCTATATGGGGGGCCAACCTCGATCAAATGCGCCTGTTGCGCCCAGCCCCGTTCGCCGTCGGCCGTCTGTATGCGAATCCAGTCGCCCTGCCGACCATCCATCAGGACCCGGTCGCCTTCGTACAATTCAAAACGCACCTGCTCGCTGACATTGGTGCCGAAACGCACCGGCGCATATTCGACCACCGTCACAACAATAGGCGAAGGACGGCTCCGTTCATAGGCCGCCGCCAAATTGACCAGGGCCAGGATCAACAACACCGAAGCCGCCAGCCACAGATACGGCCATGTTTTCCAGAGTCGGAGCAGGCAGACGGCCCAGAACAGAAACCAGAAAACGGCGCTTATCCATAGCAAACTGCGTGCGGCAAAATTTTCACTGCCCAGGAGCCCGGTCACCAGGCCAGTAGTCGGAGGGCGCGGCAGGCTGCGTTCGGTGTCGCGCAACACACGGTTGAGGTTATCCCGGGCCGCTGCAAAACGCGGTTGCAGATAAAGCGCCCGCTCGTAGTTCAACACGGCATGGCCCAGATCGCCCAGGCGGTACCGCGCCGTGGCCAGGTTGTAAAAGACCACCGGGTCTTCCACCCCAGAGGCAATCAACTGCTCATAGGCGTGCACGGCCTGCGCATAGTCCCCACGTTGATAGGCTTCGTTGCCCTGATCAAAGGTCGCCTCGTAGACCGTAGTCGCAGACAGCAGCACCAAACATGTTGCCAGTATATTCATTCGCTCCGTCGCGCCTCTTGCTTTGACCAGGATTCATAGGCGTCCACCACGTCCTGGGTGGCGCTTTTTAACGCTACCATCTCATCCCCGGAGATTTGCGCGCCGGAATAGCGCTTGCGTTCACAAGTCCGCAAGATGTTGTCTATCTGCGTCGCAATCGTTTCGGGCACGCCATGGGCGTCAAGCATGGGTTTCACATCGTGCGCAGTGAAGCCCTTGTCCCGCAAATTCAGTTTGTCCGCCAGATAACCTACCAGGGTTCGGTGGATTTCCAACGAAGGATCGTCGGCCTCGGTGATTGCATCCATTCGCTTCTGGTAGTGCGCATGTGCGCGACGCCTACGGGCGTAGGCCGGATTATCCAGTAGATGGCGGCGTTGCCGTTGCAGCAAAAATGCGCCCAGAAAGAACAACGGCGGCATCACAAAACTCAGAAGCGGCGCCGCCAAACGTGCGCCTGCGGGTTGTAATGCCGAGGCGGCCAAGAGAATCGAGAAAACATCATCGCCCAGAATTTCCACCTGGTCCTGCCCCTGACTACCGCCGAAGGTCACCAGCGCGGTGCTCTCCGCAGAGGGACGGACACGGACCGGAATCGGTTCGCTTTCCGCACTGACATAGGCCTCCTGTTCCGGGGAGAAGTAGGTAAAGGTAATCTCCGGCACCTCGAAGTCGCCGGTCTCCAGGGCGGTCAGGTTGTAACGAAAGATTTTTTCCATCTGACGCCAACTCTCTGGGTCCAGGCGATTCACGCTGATATCCGGGGAAGACAGGTGCGCCCAGGAAATTTCCGGCAGGCGGGGATTGCTGATTGCATCCGGGTTCCCCCGACCAATAATACGCAACACCAGCTCGGCGGGCACCCCTTGCTGAATGTCATCATCAAAGACAACCGATATTTCAAAACGCCCCACCGCGCCCGAAGCGCCCGAAGGTTGTTCGGGAAGGGGCAACACCTCAATCTGAATCGGATCAGTTTGATACTCCCGGTATACCTGCTGGAACCCGTATTGTGTGCGGCCTTCGATGTAGCCCTGCCAGGCCCAGGGACTAATCTCCAGCACGCCGGGCCGGGTGGGATACAACGGCTGCACGAATTCCCGCGCCAGATAGTCAAAGCCGTTGCGGCTGGTCATCGTCGTGTAATCGCTTATTTCACTGGTATAAAAGCCCTCCGTTGCGGGTAGCGGCAAGGTGCCCCGGCGGGCTGGTCGCACATGAATACCCCGCACATCCAACTGCATCAGGCGCAAGGTCAGCTCGATTTGCTCTCCCTGATAGACGCGCTGCTTGTCGACCTCGGTCTCGATTAGAATCGCGTCTTCCACGG